>JAOUGZ010000028.1 GCA_029865405.1 Betaproteobacteria bacterium | reverse complement strand
GCGGCGTGCTGGCCCTCGTCGGCGTCGAGCGTGGCGACGGCGAGCGCGAAGCGGGGCGCCTTGCCGAGCGCGTGCTCGGCTATCGCCTGTTCGCGGACGCCGAGGGCCGGATGAACCGCTCGCTCGGCGACATCGCGGGCGGGCTGCTCGTGGTGCCGCAATTCACGTTGGCTGCGGATACGGCGAGCGGCGCGCGGCCCGGATTCTCCACGGCCGCGGCGCCCGAAGAAGGGCGACGGCGGTTCGAGGCGTTCGTGGCCGCCTGCCGTGCGCGGCATGCCGAAGTGGCCACGGGCCGATTCGGCGCCGACATGCAGGTCAGCCTCGTGAACGACGGCCCCGTGACTTTCTGGCTGCAGGTTTCTCCGCCGCCTCGGTCCTGAAGCGCGCCGGCGCCACGACCTCGAGCATCTGCAGGTCGCGCGAGTGGCTGATCTCGCGGTGGCGGATGTTCGGCGGCTGATAGAAGCAGGTGCCGGCCTTCATCTTCACTTTGCCCACGCCCTCGTACTCGAACACCGCCGAGCCCTTCAGCACGTAGACGAACTGCACGTCGGTGTCGTGGCGGTGCCACTGGCCGTGCGGCGACTTGCCCGGGCGTGCGCGGATCAGGTGCGCGACGACCTTGCCGCGCGTAGCGCGCGCGATGCCGAGATCGCGGTACTCGAAGTAGTTGCGCAGGCCGCGCCTAACGAACTTGGAGCGCGACGGGTGGCTGATGGCGAATCGGGTCTTCATGGGCCCTCCGGCCTGGGTTGGCGGTTGCTCATTGTCAGCGAAACTCCGGATGCACGCGCGCCAGGTAGTCCTGCAGCTGCCCGACGAGGCGGTCGAGCGTCCCCGCATCGCCGCGCATCGAGTTCTCCTCTATGGCGCGGCCGATGCGCGTGATTTCTGCGAACCCATAGCTGCCGCCGGCGCCGCTCAGCGCGTGGCCGATGGCACGGGTGGCCGCGAAATCGCCCCCGGCGAGCGCAGTCTGCAGCCGGATCACGTCGCGCCCGCAGTTGGCCAGAAAGCGCGCGACGATGGCACGCAGACGGGCGTCGATGCGCACGTGAATCGCGTCGGCACCGGCCGCGGGCTGTGGCGTGGGCGCGCCCTCCGCGAAAGGCGCCAGCGCTTCGCGCAGCCGCTCGGGCGACGCTGGCTTGCTGATCACTTCGTCGCAGCCCTCGATCAGCGCGCGCTCCACGGGCGTGCCCGCCTGGTGCGCGGTGAAGCCGATCACGGGCGCGGCATAGCCGCGCTCGCGCAGCACGCGCACCGTCTCATAACCGTCCATGAACGGCATGTCCATGTCGAGCAGCACGATCGTGTACGGATGGGCGAGCGCCGCTTCGATCGCCTCGAGCCCGTCGCCGACCGGTTTGCACTCGAAGCCGAGATCCTGCAGCTGCACCTGTACGAGCGCCCGCAGGTCGGCGTTGTCGTCGGCGAGCAGCACGCGCCCTGAGAGCCTGGCCGGCGCTTGCGCGGGCGCGTTCGCCGCCGCCGCCGGCAGTTCCGCGCGCGCCGCCGGAATGCGCAGGTCGAACACCGAACCCTTGCCGACCTGGGAGCGCGCGCTGATCGAGCCGCCCATCAGCTCGACGAGCTTGCGCGTGATGGAAAGTCCGAGTCCCGTGCCGACCGCCGTTACCCCGGGGGCGCGCTGGAATGGCTCGAAGATCCGCGGCAAGCTGTCTTCCGGTACGCCAGGCCCGGTGTCCTCGATCTCGAAATGCAGTTCTCCCGAGCGCCACTGCGCCCTAAGGGTCACCTTGCCCTGCGCCGTGAACTTGATCGCGTTGCCGAGCACGTTCAGCAGGACCTGGCGGACGCGAAAGGCGTCGAGCGACAGCGCCGGCGGCGTGTCCGCGGCGATCTCCTGCTCGAGCGCGAGACCCTTGTCATGCGCCATGACGCGCAGCGTCGCCACCACGTCGTCGAGCAGCGCGCGCACCTCGTGCGCGCTGCGCTCGAACCTGAGCTGCCCCGCTTCCATGCGCGCCAGGTCGAGGTTGTTGTTGACCAGCGCCAGCAGATGCTCGCAATTGCGCGCGATGATGCCGCTGTGGCGCAGGCGCTGCTCGCGCCCGATGTCGTCGCCGTACAGATTGAACTTGTTGAAGCCCATGATCGCCGTGACCGGCGTGCGCAGCTCGTGCGTCATGTGGTTGAGGAACTCGGTCTTCAGGCGGTTGGCTTCCTGCGCCGCGCTCTTCTCGTAGAACAGGCGCTGCTTCTCCTGGTAGAGGGCGAACAGCCATGCGGCAAGCGCGAATCCGAACGCGGCTGCCCCCGCCGTGGCCGCGAACAGCCAGTGCGCTTGCTGGCGCGCCGCGGCCAGGGCGAAGACGCCGAGCACCAGCAGCGCGGCGCCCGCACCCAAGGCGACCGCAAAGTCGCGCGGGCGCGGCGCCGCACCGCGGCTCGCCAGGCGTGCGGGCCAGGCCAGTGCCAGCAGGACGAGCGCGACGTCCACCCATGCGCGCGGCGGGCGCAGCACTTCGCCCGCCTGCAGGCTCGCGACGACCAGCGCGTTGACATACAGGCCGGGGAAGCGTCCCGCGGGCGTGAGCGCGACATCGCCCAGCACCGCGCTCGAGCTGCCGATGAACACGATGCGGTCGCGCACGAGGTCGCCGACATGCGCGCTGCCGGAAACGCCGTCCGCGGCGTCCAGCAGCTGGAAGAACGGAATCACGGCCAGATCGGCGACATTGGCCGGCAGGCGCGGCGCAATGCTACCGCCAGCGGCCATCGGCCAGGTTCGAGCGCCCACCTGCAGCCGGCCCTCCGCCACGCGCAGCGACGACGCGGGCTCGGCGGCGAGCATCGCCGCCAGCGCGAACCCGGGAAGCAGCTTGCCGTGCGCGAGGTGCAGCGGCTCGAATCGACGCACGACGCCGTCCTCGTCGGCGACCGTGCTGATCACGCCCGCCCGCGCCTTGCCCGGCCGCGTGAACATCTCCAGCGGCAGCGTCAGGTCCGGCCAGACATGGGAGAGCGCGGCGAGGTCGGCATTGTCCCGCGCGTCAGCCATTGCAATCTGCGCCAACTGGTCCAGGTAGGAAGCGGATCTGGCGTACGGATACGGCAAGGCCGCGGCCGCCAGCACGCCGCGGCGATCGAGCGCCGCGGCGAAGGTGTCGTCGCCCGCGCGTGGCTCGGCGAACAAGATGTCGTAGGCGACGACGCGCGCGCCGCTCGCCGTCAGGAAACGGTGCGCCCGGGCAAATGCGTCGCGCGGGTAGGGCCAGGCGCCGAGTCGCGCCTGCAAGCGCTGCAACGACGCTTCGTCGACGTCGACCACTGCGACACGGTCCAGGCGCAGCTCGACTGCAAAACGCCGCTGGAGTGCGTCATCGACCCACCACGACAGGCGCGGAAAAAGGGTGGTCTGGGAGAACAGCGCCGCCAGCAGCAGCCCGCCGGCAAGGGCCAGCAGCGCGTGCACCCAGTGTGATTTCGCATCCGCTTGCACGCTGTCCTGCCGGGACATTGTGAGCGACAATTCTAGTGCAATTCCTCAGCGCGGCCTGCCGAAGGCGCCGAGGTCGACAAGGAACCAATGCGCCACGGTGCTCGAAGACTGCTCACGCTGCTGCTCGCCGTCATCCTGACCGCGGGCGCGGCCGGCGTCGAGGCGCAATCCAGCGTTGCCGACGTGCTGGCGCGCGCCGCCGCGCTCTCCCAGGCGGGCCAGCACGCGCAAGCCTACGCGCTCCTTGCGGCCGAAGAGGACACGCACATCGGCGAGATCGCGTTCGACTACGCGCTCGGGCGCGCGGCGCTGAACGCGGGCAGGCCGGACCGGGCGACGCTCGCGTTTGCGCGCGTGCTGGCGCTCGACCCCGGTCACGCCGGTGCGCGCATCGACATGGGTCGAGCCTATCTGGCGCTCGGAAATCGGGCGCAGGCAAGAGCGGTTTTCGAGGCGTTGCTGGATCTCGATCCGCCGCCCGCGCTGCGCGCGCAATTGCTGGTTTACCTGGGCGAAGCGCGCGAGGCGCGCAGGGCGGGCTCCGCTGCGCGCGGCTACCTCAGCGTGTTCGGCGGCACGAGCTCGAACGTCAATCAGGCGCCGGGCCAAAGCCAGGTGTTCGTGCCCGGGCTGGTGGCGGTGCTGCAGCTCGCCGACCAGAACGTGCGCATGCACGACACGTTTACCGGGGTAAGCGGCGGCATCGAGGCCGCGATGCCGCTGGACAGGCGCGTCTCGCTCATCGGCGGCGCCGAGTTCCTGGGCAGATTCAATACGCACGAGTCGGCGTTCGACGTCGGCGGCATTGCGGCGAATGCTGGGCTCGGCTGGGTGGGACAGCGCCACGTCGTGCGCGGCCAGCTGCAGCTGGTGCGCAGTACGCTCGGCGGCTCGACCAGCCGGGAAGTGCGCGCGCTCAGCCTCGACTTCGCGGAAACGTCCGCGGCACCCGGCACGCTGGGGACCCTGTTCGGGTTCCTGCACGCGGGCGGCTATCGTCATCCCCCGGCGGACCTGCGGATCTTCGACGCCGATTTCGTGCTTGTCGGCGCCGGGGCGAACATGCCGATCGACCAATACTCGACAGCCAGTGTCGCGCTTTCGGCAGGCGGGGACAACGACCGTGGCGGCAACCCGAGCGGTGACCGCAGCGGCTTGGGGCTGCGCCTCGCCTGGGAAAGGCTGCTCGGCCCGAAGCTGAGGTTGGCGGCGCTCGTCGGCGTGCAGGAATCCCGCTATCACGGGTTTGATCCGGCGTTTCTTGCACAGCGCGACGATCGGCGTACGGATCTGGAAAGCTTCTTGCGTTACGAGCTCACGCCCAAGCTGGAATTGAGAATCGGGGTTCTGCGCTCGGTGCAGGAGTCGAACATCCCGATCTACGAATTCCGCCGTACCGACTGGACCCTGACCCTGCGGCGCCAGTTCGACTAGCCAAGGCGTCAACTATTGTCAGCAGGAGGCACCATGCCCCTATACTCTGGCCCAGTAGTTGCGGCACCATACGTGCATCGATTGACAATACTTGGCAGCTAGGGGCACATATGAGAACAGCACTCGCCTTTCTGGGTTTGGTAGTTGGCGCGACGGTCGCCGGTCAGGCAATCAGCCAGACCGCCGGGGTGATCCAGTTCGTTGCGGGCGATGTGCAAATCGTGCAGCCGGGCGGTAGCGAGCGCGCGGCACGCAAAGGCGTGGTCGTAAACGTGGGCGACACGCTGTCGACGGCTTCTGGCGCCATGGCGCAGCTCAAGATGGGCGACGGCGCGATCGTCGTCGTGGTGCCCGAGTCGCGCGTGACCGTGGCCGAGTTCCGCTATGCCGGCATCGAAGACGGCACCGAGAAAGTCCGCTACCGCCTCGAGCAGGGCGGCTTCCGCGCCGTGACCGGCGCCATCGGCCGGACGCACAAGAAGAACTATCTCATCGAGACGCCGATCGCCCACATGGGTGTGCGCGGCACGGATCACGAAACCTATTACTTCCCGGCGACCGGGCCGGTGAGCGAAGAGGGCGCGAAGCCCGGCGCCTACAACAAGGTCAATTCGGGCAAAACGTTCATTCGCACCGGCGCCGGCGAAGTCGAGATCGAGCCGAACCAGGTCGGGTTCGTGGCGAGCGCCAGCGACGTGCCGGTCATCCTGCCGACGGTGCCCGGCTTCTTCAACCGGTCGATCGCGCCGCGTAATGCGCGCCCGGCCGCGAATTCCGCGCCTGACGCAGCCGAGATCGCTGAAGTGAAACAATCAGCGGTCTCAGCCACCGGCGTCCGACTCGTTCAAACGCGCGGGCCGAGAGTGGCACCTGGTTCTGGCCAAGGGCCGCTGGTGGGTTATGTAACTGCAGTTGGCAAGGGCGGCTTCGGCGGGTCCGGGAACGGCGTGGACGTCGCAGTCAATGGCGCGGTATCCAGTTCGGGAAGCTTCGACAGCGTCAACTGGACGACCTGGCAAGGTGGCGTGGCGGTCGTGGGCGGCAAAGCAACTGTCGGCTCGACGCACGTCATTGGGACTTCGAACATGACCGACCTCGCCGCGCTGCCGGCGAGCTTGGTCAGCGCCACATATACCTACGCTGGTGTCGGGCCCGCGCCAACCAACCAGTTGGGCCAGGCGGGAACTATCAACTCGCTCAGCGTGGGCGTCGATTTCAGCAGGCAGATGGTCACCAGCTACGACCTGAACGCGTCGGCAGCCGGTACTACCTGGAGCTCGCAACTGAATACCACCGCGCCGCGTTCGATTGCCGACTTCACGGGGGTGGGGGGCGTCCGCTTGACCGGCACCTGTACTACGTGCGGCGGCGGTACGACTGGCGGCAGCGCGCACGGCATTTTCGTCGGCACGCAGGCCGGAGACCTGATCACTACCTTCGGCCTCAGCGGCACCGCCAATCAAGCGCTGTCCGGAGCGGCATTACTCAGTCGACCTCTGCCCTGATGTCGGGTTAGCCATGGCCTCAGGCGCCAAGCGCCGCAACGTCCTGATCGTCGACGATCACGAGCCGACACGGCTGCTCATCGGCCGCATCGTCACGCAGGAGCTCGGCGCGCGCGTCACGCTCGCCGGCACTTGCGAGGAAGCGCTGCGCCTTGCCGAGCACACCGCCTACGACGTCATCCTGCTCGACCTGCTGATGCCCGGCATCGGCGGCTACGAGGTGCTCCGGCTGATGCGCGAGCAAGGCGCCAACCGTGCCACGCCGATCCTGGTGGTGTCGGTGATGTCGACCCACGAGTCGCGCGAACGCTGCCGACTGCTCGGCGCGACGGCGTTCCTCGCGAAGCCCGTGGACCGCGAACTGGTCACGACGATGCTTCGCAGCCTGCTGGGACCGCGGCCCGCCGACCGGCTGCAACCCGAGAACGGCACAGCCCAGCACGGCAACGGCTGCTAGCGCGGCCACGGCGGTTCAAGGCGCGGGGCTTCTAAGGTAAGCTCCGCGGCATGTTCGAGCAGTTCATCGGCGTCAAGCCGGTCGAGGAACGCCACCGCTTCGACGCCGGCCGGCTGGCGCAGTTCCTGCGCGGCAAGATCGATGACTGGCGCGGCGAGCTCATGATCGAGCAGTGCAAGGGCGGCCAGTCCAATCCGACCTACCGCATCACGGCCGGCACGAAGCGCTACGCGCTGCGCCGCAAGCCTCCCGGGAAACTCTTGCCGTCCGCGCACGCGGTGGAGCGCGAATACAAGGTCATCAAGGCGCTGCACGGCGTCGGCTTCCCGGTGGCACGGCCCTACCTGCTGTGCGAGGACGACGCGGTGATCGGCACTGCGTTCTACGTCATGGACTTCGTCGAGGGTCGGGTGCTTTGGGACCAGGCGCTGCCGGGCATGTCGCGCGAAGCGCGCGGCGCTATCTGGGACGAGCTCAACCGCGTCATCGCGCAGCTGCACGGCATCGACTACAGGGCGGTGGGGTTGGAGGACTTCGGCAAGCCGGGCGATTACGTCGCGCGCCAGGTCTCGCGCTGGAGCAAGCAGTACCGGGCTTCCGAGCTCGAGCGCATCGAGCAGATGGACCGTCTCATCGAATGGCTGCCGCGCAGCATCCCCGCGGGCGACGAAACCTCCGTGGTGCACGGCGACTACCGCCTGGACAACGCCATCTTCCACCCCGCCGAGCCGAGAATCCTCGCGGTACTCGATTGGGAGCTCTCAACGCTCGGGCACCCGCTCGCCGATTTCGCCTACCACTGCATGAGCTGGCATATCGCGCCGGGGAAGTTCCGCGGCATCGCTGGCCTGGATCTCGAGGCGCTCGGCATTCCGACCGAGCGTCAGTACATCGAGCGCTACTGCCAGCGCACCGGGCGCGAGGGCATCGACCCCTCGACCTGGGACTATTACATGGCCTACAACCTGTTCCGCATCGCCGCCATCACCCAAGGCATCGCCAAGCGCGTGGTGGACGGCACGGCGGCGAGCGAGTACGCGCGCGAGGCCGGCTCGCGCACGCGGCCGCTGGCGGAGCTGGGCTGGGCGCAGGTCGAGAAGATACTCAAGAGGGCTGCCTAGGAGAACGTCATGGATTTCGAGTACTCGCCGAAGGTGCAAGACATGAGGAAGCGGCTCATCGCGTTCATGGATGAGCACATCTATCCCAACGAATCCGCGTACTACGCGCATACGCACAGCGACAAGCGCTGGACGCCGGTGCCGATCATCGAGGCGCTCAAGCCCAAGGCGCGCAAGGCCGGTCTGTGGAACCTGTTCCTGCCGCACTCCAAGCGCGCACCCGAAGGCCTGTCGAACCTCGAGTACGCGCCGCTGTGCGAGATCATGGGGCGCACCAGCTGGTCGCCGGAGGTGTTCAACTGCTCGGCGCCGGACACCGGCAACATGGAGACCATCGAGCGCTACGGCACCGAGGAGCAGAAGCAGCAGTGGCTCGAGCCGCTGCTCGCCGGCGAGATCCGCTCGGCGTTCCTGATGACCGAGCCGGCGGTGGCGAGCTCGGATGCCACCAACATCCAGATGCACATCAAGCGCGACGGCAACGACTACGTCATCAACGGCCGCAAGTGGTGGTCGAGCGGGGCGGGCGATCCGCGCTGCAAGATCTACATCGTCATGGGCAAGACCAATCCTGATGCAGCCTCGCGCCACAGCCAGCAATCGATGATCCTGGTGCCGGCAGGCACCCCGGGCGTCACCATCCTGCACCACTTGAACGTCTTCGGCTACGACGACGCGCCGCACGGCCACATGGAGATCGAGTTCAAGGACGTGCGCGTGCCGGCTGCCAACATCCTGCTCGGCGAAGGCCGCGGCTTCGAGATCGCGCAGGGGCGGCTCGGGCCCGGGCGCATCCACCATTGCATGCGCCTCATCGGCCAGGCCGAGCGCGCGCTGGAGAAGATGTGCAAGCGCGCCACGCAGCGGGTGGCTTTCGGCCGCACGATTGCCGAGCAGGGCGTGACGCGCGAGCGGATCGCGGAGTCGCGCATCATGATCGACAGCGCGCGCTTCATGGTGCTGCACGCCGCGTGGAAGATGGACACGGTGGGCAACAAGGTCGCGCAGAAGGATATCGCCATGATCAAGGTGCTGGCGCCCAACATGGCCTGCCAGGTGATCGACTGGGCGATGCAGGTGCACGGCGGCGGCGGCGTCACGGACCGATACGGCCTTGCGAACATGTACGCGCACGCGCGCACGCTGCGCTTCGCCGACGGCCCGGACGAAGTGCACCGCAACGCCATCGCCAAGCTCGAGATCGCCGAGCAGACCACGGTGGCCGAGGCGCTCGCCGGCCGCAAGCACGGCTGACATGGAGCTCAAGGGCAAGGTCGCCGTCATTACCGGCGCGGCGAGCGGCATCGGCCGCGCGGCGGCGCTGCGCTTCGCGAAGGAAGGCGCGGCGGGCCTGGTGCTCGCCGACCTGAACATGGCCGCGCTCAAGCCGGTCGCCGCGGAAACCAAGGGCCTCGCGGTGGCCTGCGACGTGAGCCGCGAGGCCGACATCCAGCGCTTGGTGCGCGAGGCCGAGGAGCACCACGGCCGCATCGACGTCTATTTTTCCAACGCGGGCATCATCCGCCGCGGCGGGCTCGAGGCGGGTGACGCGGAGTGGGAGCGCAACTGGCGCATCCACGTCATGGCGCACGTGTGGGCGGCGCGCGCCGTGGTGGATAAGATGGTGGCGCGCGGCGGCGGCTATTTCCTGATCACCGCCTCGGCCGCGGGGCTGCTCAACATCGTCGAGTCGGCGACCTACGGCGTCACCAAGCACGGCGCGGTGGCCTTCGCCGAGTGGCTGGCGATCGCCTACGGGCGGCGGGGCTTGCGCGTCTCGTGCCTGTGCCCGCAGGCGGTGATGACCGGCATGTACAAGGGCGACGGCGGCTCGGCGGGCATCGACGGCGCGCTCAGCGCCGAGGCGGTGGCGGCCGATATCGTGAAGGTGATGGCCGAGGAGCGCTTCCTCGTCCTGCCGCACCCGACGGTGCTCGACTACATGCGCAACAAGACCGCCGACTACGACCGCTGGATCGGCGGCATGCAGAAAATCTATGCCAGGCATCAGGGGGAGCAACGATGATCCGATTGTGCGGGTTCCGCGTCAGCAACTACCACAACAAGGTGCGCATCGCGCTGCTGGAGAAGGGCGTCGCGTTCGAGGAGGACGAGAACGTCAAGCCGTCGCAGAAGGACGAGTACGTGGCAAAGAGCCCAATGGGCAAGGTGCCGTACCTCGAGGTGGATGGCGCGCGCATCTGCGAATCGAGCGTGATCCTCGAGTATCTGGAAGACGCCTACCCGCAGAAGCCGCTCCTGCCGAAAGACCCGCTCGCCCGCGCGCGCGTGCGTGAGATCGTCATCTTTCTCGAGCTGCACATGGAGCTGGTGGTGCGGCGTCTGTATGGCGGCCTGTTCTTCGGCGGCACCTTCTCCGACGAAACGAAGCAGCAGGTGCACAAGGACATCACCAAGGGCGTGCGCGCATTGAAGGCCGTGGCGAAGTTCGAGCCTTTCATAGCGGGGGCGGATCTGACGATCGCCGACTGCGCGGCGTTCGTCCACCTGCCGCTCGTCAGCCTGGTGACAAAGACAGCGTTCGGCAGCGACTATCTCGAGGACATGCCGCAGGTGAAACCCTACCTCAAGATGCTGGGCGAGCGGCCGGCCTTCGCCAGGGTCAACGAGGATCGCAAGGCGGCGAGCGCAGCCGCGAAGAAGTAATGGCATGACGGGGCTCGCGCCCCTGGGCGACTACCTCCGGTTCGTCGTCACGCTCACCGCGGTCGTCGACCCGTTTCTCGCCATACCGTTCTTTCTTACCTTCGCCGCGACCCACGGCGAGGATGCGCGCAAGCGCCTTGCGCGCACCGTCGTGCTCACGGTGTTCCTGGTGCTCGCGGTGGCGGCGCTCGTCGGCGAGGCGCTGCTTGACCTGATCGGCGCGAGCCTGCCGGCGTTTCGCGTCGGCGGCGGGCTGGTGCTCCTGCTGATGGCGCTGGCGATGCTCAATGCGCAGGCGGGCGGCGTGCGCCAGTCGAAGGCCGAGGCCGAGGAGCTGGAGGAGGGCGAGTTGCAGGGCGTGGTGCCGCTCGCCATTCCCTTGCTCGCCGGGCCGGGCGCGATCAGCACCGCGATCATCGCCGCCGAAGGCGGCGGCGCGGTGCACCAGGTGGTGATCATCGCGTGCATCGCCGTCGTCTGCGGCGTGGTGTGGCTCGCATTGCGCGCGGCGCACAAGGTGGCGGCGCGCATGGGTACCACGGGGATGAACGTGGCGACGCGGATTCTCGGATTGCTGCTCGCCGCCATGGCGGTGCAGACCATGGCGGTGGGGTTGAAGGCGCTGTTTCCGGGGCTGGCGTAGCGTCTCAGCGCCCCTCCATCCATCCTGCCGCGTCCTTCCACAGCGTGTCCTTGAACCGCTCGCGGAAGAACCCGAAATGCCCGATCGGCCCGCCGCCCGCCTGTGCGGGATCCACGCGCTCGAGCTTGCGCACCGAATTCGGGTAGAACTCGAGAAAAGCGTTGACCGCCGGCAGCGGCGCATAGCTGTCGTCCGTGATCGAGTAGGCGCGAATCGGAGCGGAAAAACGCGTATATGCCTCCTGCGCCCCGAGCGCGCCGACGATGTAGCCCGGATGCCGGCACCAGCTCGCCCACTCCGCCGCCACCCCGGCGGGCAGGTCTTCGCCCTGGCCGAACAGCCGCGCTGGAACGTAGCCGTACAGGCGCGACATCCCCGGCAGCAACGCATGCGTCAGGAACCACATGCCGGCGCGGCCCTTGCCGCGCCAGTGTTTCCAGTAGCCGCTCTGCGCGCCCACCGTCATCGCCGCTACGTAGCGCTCGTTTCCGGGCACGACGCCGAATACCTGAGCGCCGAAGCTGTGGCCGACGCCGATCAAGCGCGCGCCGTGCGAAGCGCGCGCGAGATGATCGAGCGCGCCGCCGATGTCCTTTTCCGCCCAGTCGCGCATGCGCGCCTTGAAGCCGCGCAGCGTCGCCGGACGCGAGCGCCCGATGCCGCGGTAGTCGAACGTGAGGGCGGCGAAGCCGCGTCCCGCCAGATATTCGGCGAACCTGGCGTAGTACTCCTGCTTCACTCCCGAGGCCGCCTGGAACAGCACGGCGCGGCGATTCGGCGTGCGCGGCCGGTACAGCGTGCCGGCGAGCCGGTAGCCGTCGCGCGCGGCGAATTCGACGGCCGTGACGCTCACTTCGGTACGGCGCGCGGATGGCCCTTGGCGTCGATCGCCACGTAGGTGAGCGTCGCCTCGGTCACTTTGACGACCTTCGATTCGGCGCGCCCGCGCTCCGCGAAGACCTCGACGTTGACGGTGATCGACGTATTGCCGATGCGCACCACGTCGGCGTAGAGCGAAAGGATGTCGCCGATCTGCACCGGCTGCTTGAAGACGAAGGAGTTCACCGAAACCGTGGCGACGCGTCCGCGGGCGACGCGCCCCGCGACAGTGCCGCCGGCGACGTCCACCTGCGCCATGATCCAGCCACCGAAGATGTCGCCGTTGTGGTTGGCGTCGGCCGGCATCGGCACGACGCGTAGCGCCGGAATCTTGCCCGCGGGCAACTCCAGGTCCGGCGGCTGGTGCGACGCGCGGCCCACGACCCTTCCAGCCTATTTCTTCGACTCGAGGTAGTGCAGCGGACCGCCGCGGAACGGCGCGAAGCCGGTGCCGAAGATCAGGCCTGCGTCGATCAGCTCGGCATCGGCGACGATACCCTCGGCCAGCACGGCCTTCGCCTCGCTGAGGTAGGGCTCGATCAGCGACTCGAGCAGCTCGGGCTGCCACGCATCGGGCGCGCCCTTGACCGCGCGCCCTTTCTCGTAGCGGTAGATGCCCTGGCCGGTCTTCTTGCCGAGGTGGCCGAGCGCGACTTTGTCGAGAAGCACCTTGGGCGGCGCGGCGTCTTTCTTCGCCAGTTCCTTCCCGGCGGCGACACAGATGTCGAGGCCCACCGTATCGGCGAGCTCGATCGGCCCCATCGGCATGCCGAATGCCTCCATCGCCGCATCCAGGGTCTCGGGCTTGACGCCTTCGTCGAGCAGGCGGAACGCGTTCTGCATGTAGGGCCCGAGCACGCGATTGACGAGGAAGCCGGGCGCATCCTTCACCGGCAGCGGCAGCTTGTCGATCTGGCGCACGAAGGCGGTCGCCTTGCGCACCATGTCCCCGCTCGTGCCCGCGCCCGAGACCACTTCGACCAGCTGCAGCTGCGGCACGGGATTGAAGAAGTGGATGCCGACCAGGCGAGCCGGATCGTTGAACTGCGCGGCGACATCGGCGAGCTTGAGGCTGGAGGTGTTGGTGGCGAGGACTGCGCCGGGCTTGGCCATGGCTTCCACTTTCGCGAACAGCTCGCGCTTGGCCTGCAGGTTCTCGAATATCGCCTCAACGACCACGTCGGCGCGTGCTGCGCCGGCCCCGACTACGTCCGGGATCAGGCGATCGAGCGCGTCACGCACGCGCCGCGGGTCCTTGAGGCGCTTCTTGAACAGCTCCGCGGCGCGCTTCACTGCCGGCGCGATGCGCTCCGGGCTCGTGTCCTGCAGCGTCACCGTGATGCCGCGCATGGCGCACACCGCAGCGATGTCGCCGCCCATGACGCCCGCGCCGATGACATGCACGTGCTGCGCCTTGAAGTCCACGCCCTTGGCGAGGCCCTTCATGCGTTCCTGAAGGAAGAAGATGCGGATCAGGTTGCGCGTCGTCGGGTGACTGGACAGTGCCTTGATCGAGCACACCGGATCCTCCGGTGCGACGAACGGATCGCCGTCGTACTTCACCCAGGCCTCGAGAATGGCGTAGGGCGCGGGGTAGTGCTCGCGACGCACGCGCTTGGCGACCTGCTTTCGCGCCTGGGCGGCGACGAGCCGCCGGCCGGGTCCCAGCA
>JAOUGZ010000407.1 GCA_029865405.1 Betaproteobacteria bacterium | reverse complement strand
CATGCTGCCGCACTTCCAGATCGACCCGCTGCTGTTCGGCGTGCTGGTGGCGCTCAACCTGCAGACCGCGTTCCTGTCGCCGCCGATGGCGATGTCGGCGTACTACCTGAAGGGCGTGGCGCCCAAGAACGTACTGCTGACGCAGATCTTCGGCGGCTGCATGCCGTTCCTGTACATCGTCATCGTCTGCATGGTGATCGTCTACCTCTTCCCCGGCGTGGCCCTGTGGCTGCCGCGGGTGGTGTACGGCTGATCGAAAACAAGGAGAACCTGCATCATGGAAAGCCTGGGCACCGCCATCCTCGTCTTCCTGGTGAGCGCCGCGTTCGTCATCGCTGCCGGCATCGGCCTCGCGCGCTACGGCGACGACCTTGCCGAGAGCACGGGCTGGGGCAAGCTCTGGGTGGGGACGCTCCTCGTCGGGATCGCCACCTCGCTGCCCGAGGTGGTGGTCAACATCTCCGCCGTGTGGCTCGAGGATTCGCCGGGCCTCGCGCTCGGTAACGTATTCGGCGCCGACATGATGAATGTGTTCGTGCTCGGCTGCGTCGGGCTTGCGTTCGGCATCGGCAATCTGTTCGGCGGGCAGGGGCGCGACACGGAGCTGCTCATTCTCGTCGGCATGGGACTGGTGGCGCTCGCGCTCGCCTTCGGCGTCGCCGGCGACGTGAAGCTCGGTCCGACCAGCCTGGGCGCGCTGCTGATCCTCGCCGGCTACCTCGCCGGCATGCGCATGGTCTACAAGGCCGGGCAGACGCACATGCACCTGGAGGACATTCCGGCGCCCACCGGCAGCGCGAAGAAGGCCTGGATCGGCTTCGGCATCTCGGTGGCGGTGGTGATCGTCGCCGGGCGTTTCCTCGCCGCGAGCGCCGACCGCATCGCCGAGATCTCGGGCATCAGCGCGAGCTTCATCGGTGTGCTGCTCGTGTCGATCGTCACCACGCTGCCCGAGGGCTCGGTGACGGTGGCGGCGACGCTGCGCAAGTCCTACGGCATCGCCATGGGCAACGTCTACGGCTCGAACGCCTTCAACGTCACGATCCTCTTCTTCTCGGACCTGTTCAGCCCGGTGCCGCTCCTCGGCAAGATGGACGGCGCGCACTTCGCGGCGGGCCTCGCCGCGCTCGCGCTGATGGGGCTGGGCTACCTGGTGTGGAAGGGCGTGCAGCGCCCGGCGTTCGCCTGGGCGCGCGTGCTCGCGCCGGCGATCCCGGTGGTCTACCTCGGCGGGTTATACATCGTGTACCGGCTGGCGCAGGCCTGACCCTTTGCTATGATGCCCGAAGGGTCTTTGCCCTAAAGGGGAGAAACAAAATGCAGGCGGCATCGAGACTGGCGTCGGCCCTGGCCGGCGTGGCGTTGGCGTCGCTCGTCCACGCGCAGGGGCCGGACGAGCTCTGGAACATGACCACGCGCATGGAAATGGCGGGCATGCAGATGCCGGCCACCAGCCAGCAGGTATGCATGAAGAAAGGCGAGCAGCGTGCCGAGGACCTGCAGCAGGACAAGAACTGCAGGGTCACCGAGCAGAAGGTGGTCGGCAACAAGATGACCTGGAAGATCGTCTGCACGGGCAAGGATGCGATGAGCGGCACCGGAGAAATGACGCGCACGGCCGACAGCATGGACGGGCGCATGCGCATGAAGACCAGCGACGGCGACGAGATGAACGTCGTCTACACGGGCAAGCGCGCCGGCGGCTGCAACGCGCAGACGCACCAGGACCCGCGGATGGCGGCGGCGCAGAAACAGATGGCGACGATGCAGGCGCAGGGCGATGCGCAGATCGCGCAGATGTGCCGGGAGTCGATCGACAAGTTCTCTACGCAGATGTTCGAGATGCAGAACAGTCCCTGCGCCACGCGCAAGAGCGAATACTGCGCGCACGTGAAGAAGACGACGCAGGCGATGGGAACGCCGGTGGGCTATCGCAAGGCAATGCAGGTCGAGGGGCTGCGCAACGGCGGCTGGGAGCAGGCGGGGCAGTTCTGCAGCGTGCAGACCGCACCGGCGCTGGCCGCGGCCTGCAAGAGCGGGGTGAGCGGCCGCGACTGGCCGTTCGTCGCCGACTACTGCCCGGCGGAAACGCAGCAGCTCGCCGGCGAGCACTGCGCCGGCCGCGAGTACACCGCCGCCATGAGCTCCGAGTACAAGGCGATCTGCGCCAAGCACGCGGGCGGATTCGCCCAGCCGCAGCGTGCCGCGGCCAAGCCGGCCGCGGCGCCCAGCGCGGGCGACGCGGTGAAGGAAGGCGTCAGCCAGGGCGCCAAGGCGCTGAAGAACCTGTTCGGCCGATAGCCGCGGTGCCGGCCCGCTTCGCGCTCGCCGCGCTCGTTGCGCTGGCCGGCGCGGGCGCGCGCGCCCAGGGGCTGCCCGACCCCTTTCCGCAGGCGGCCGCCGCCTACCTGGTGCTCGAAGACGGCGCGCCCCTCTGGGGCCGCGCCGCGGACGAGCGCCGCGCGCCCGCGAGCCTCGCCAAGCTGATGAGCGCGCTCGTCGTGCTGGAGGACGGGCAGTTCGACGTCCTCGTCGTGGTGAGTGCCAAGGCGGCCGCGGCGCGCGGTGCGCGCCTCGGCTTGCGCGCGGGCGAGCGCTGGCCGGCGCACGCGCTGTTTGCGGCGATGCTGGTGGGCTCCGCCAACGACGCCTGCGCCGCGCTGGCGGAGAGAAACGGCGGCGCCGCCGCGTTCGTCGCGCGCATGAACGAAAAGGCGCCGCTCCTCGGCATGCGCAATACGCGCTTTGCCGGACCCTGCGGCTTCGACGCCGACCGGCAGCACAGCACGGCGCGCGACCTGGCGCGCCTCGCCACCGTCGCCATGCGCCGCGCGCAGATCGCGGCGCTCGTCGGCCGTCCCGAGATCGAAGTGGCGAGCGCGGACCGCGCGCGCGTGATTCGCGTGAAGAACACCAACGCCCTGATCGGGAATTTCCCGGGTGTGGTCGGCGTGAAGACCGGGCAGACGCGCCGCGCCGGCCACAACCTGATCGCGCTCGCCGAGCGCGACGGCCGGCGCGTGCTGCTGGTGATGCTCGGCGCGCGCGACCGCTGGTGGGGCGCGCACCAGATCCTGGCGCGCGCGCATGCGCGCTAGCGTCCTCGTCGTCGCGGCGCTCGCCGCGTACGCCAACGTCTTCTACGGCGGCTTCCAGTTCGACGACTTCAACGTCATCGTGCGCCAGGGCGCGGTGCATTCGCTCGGCGCGTGGTGGGACTCGATGCCGGGCATCCGGCCGCTGCTCAAGCTGTCGTATGCGCTGTCCTGGAGCGCGGGAGACGGCAGCACCTACGCCTTTCACGCGGTGAACGTCATGCTGCACGCGGCGAACGTCCTCCTCGTGTGGCAGCTCCTGCGCACGCTCTTCGAGCGCATGGGCGTTGGCGGCGAAGGCTTCGCCGCCTTTGCCGCCGCGCTGCTCTTTGCGCTGCACCCCGCGCACACCGAGGCGGTGACCTACGTCTCGGGGCGCTCGGTGTCGCTGATGGCCTTTTTCTACCTTGCAAGCGTGCTCGCCTACCTGCGCGGCGCGCCGCGCTGGGTGTCACCGCTGCTGTTTCTCGCGGCGCTGGGCGCGAAGGAGGTGGCGGTGACGCTGCCCTTCGCGCTGCTGTTGTGCGAGGCGCT
>JAOUGZ010000406.1 GCA_029865405.1 Betaproteobacteria bacterium | reverse complement strand
CCGGCTCACCGCCGCCCAACCTGCTGCTGCCGCCCGAGGCCTGGAAGGAAGGCCGCGTGTTTGAAGCGACGCTGGGCGCCGAGCCGCGCTTCGTGCGCGGCTTGCAGGCCGTGAGGCGGGGCACCGACTACGTGCGGGCCACGTTCGAGTGGGTGGCGGGCCCCGCCTAGCTATTCCGGCATTTCCGCGGCGCCCGCCTCGGCCGGCTTCTCCGGCTGGCGCGCGATCATGCAGTCCGTCGTGAGAATCAGCCCGGCGATCGACGACGCGTTCTGCAGCGCGGTGCGCGTCACTTTGCAGGGGTCGAGCACACCCATCTGCACCAGGTCGCCGTACTCGCCGTTCGCGGCGTTGTAGCCGAAGTTGCCCTCGCCCTCGACGACCTTCTGCAGCACCACCGAGGGCTCGTCGCCCGCGTTGCTCACGATCTGGCGCAGCGGCTCTTCCAGCGCGCGCAGCACGATGCGGATGCCCGCGTCCTGGTCGCTGTTGGCGCCCTGCAGCTTGCCCACCCGCGCGCGCGTGCGCAGCAGCGCCACGCCGCCGCCGGGCAGCACGCCCTCCTCGACCGCTGCGCGCGTGGCGTGCAGCGCGTCCTCGGTGCGGCTCTTCCTTTCCTTCATCTCCGTCTCGGTGGCGGCGCCGACGCGGATCAGCGCCACGCCGCCGGAGAGCTTCGCCGCGCGCTCCTGCAGCTTTTCCTTGTCGTAGTCGCTGGTCGCTTCCTCGACCTGCTGCTTGATCTGCGCCACGCGCGCGTCGATCGCCTTGGGATCGCCCGCGCCGCCGATGATCGTCGTGTCGTCCTTGTCGATCTCCACGCGCTTGGCGCGCCCGAGCACGGTCGGCTCGGCCTTCTCCAGCGTCAGCCCCGCCTCTTCCGCGATCACCTGGCCGCCGGTGAGCACGGCGAGGTCCTCGAGCATCGCTTTGCGGCGGTCGCCGAAGCCTGGCGCCTTGACGGCGCAGGACTTGAGCACGCCGCGCAGCGTGTTCACCACCAGCGTCGCCAGGGCCTCGCCCTCCACCTCTTCGGCGATCACCAGCAGCGGCTTGCCGACCTTGGCCGCATGCTCCAGGAGCGGCAGCAGCTCGCGGATGGCGGAGATCTTCTTGTCGTAGAGCAGGAGCAGCACGTCCTCGAGCACCACGCGCTGCTTCTCGGGGCTGTTGATGAAGTACGGCGAGAGAAAGCCGCGGTCGAACTGCGTGCCCTCCACCACTTCGAGCTCGTTGGCGAGGCCCTTTCCGTCTTCCACTGTGATCACGCCCTCGCGCCCGACCTTTTCCATCGCCTCGGCGATCATCTCGCCGATGGAAGGATCGTTGTTGGCGGAGATCGAGCCGACCTGGGCGATCTCCTTGCGCGTGGCGCAGGGCTTGGCCATGCGCTTCAGTTCCTCGACCACGGCCTCGACCGCCTGGTCGACGCCGCGCTTCAGGTCCATCGGGTTCATGCCCGCGGCGACGTATTTCATGCCCTCGGTGACGATGCCTGCGGCGAGCAGCGTCGCCGTGGTGGTGCCGTCGCCCGCGATCTCCGCGGTCTTGGAGGCCACCTCGCGCACCATCTGCGCGCCCATGTTCTCGAACGGGTCGGCGAGCTCGATCTCCTTGGCGACGATCACGCCCGAGTTGATGACCGTGGGCGCGCCCCAGGACTTCTCCAGCACGACGGTGCGCGCCTTGGGGCCGAGCGTGACGCGCACCGCGTCGGCGAGGATGTTCATGCCCTTCACCAGACGCGCGTGGGCGGATTCTCCGAACAGCAGCTGCTTGGCGGGCATCGCGGCGCTCCTTCAATCCGCCCTGGGCGAGGACTCGCGCAGGCAGCTCATCACCTGGGCGTTGGTCTCGGCCGCGGCTTCGTAGAGGGATTTCCAGTACTCCATCGATTTCCTCTGGTTCGCCGCCATCCACTCGGTCTGGATGCGCAGCAGCTCCGCGGGGCTCGAGGCCGCGGCGAGCGATTTCTGCGTCGCCACGGCGTCGGCGTGCGCGTCGGTCGCCGCCTCGATCTGCACTTCGTGCATGCGCGTCGAGCCCTCGATGATGGCCTCGGTCACGCGCAGGGTCGCGTCGAGCTGGCGCTTCCATGCGTCCAGCATCACGTTCGAATCGGTGCTTGCCATGGTGCCCTCCTCGTTCGTCATCAGTGTTGCAGCACGTACTCGCCCGGCGCGTCGGCCAGCGCCGCGCCCATCGCCGGGGGGGCGGCCGGCGCGCCCGAGCGCTGCGCGAGCCAGCCCTGCCATTCCGGCCACCACGAGCCCCCGCGGAACTGCGCCTGCGCACGCCAGGCGTCGGCGTCGAGATAGGGATCGTCGTGGTGCCGCGCCGCCACCTGGTAGCTGCGCCCCGCATGCCCGGGCTCGCTCACGATGCCGGCGTTGTGGCCGCCCTTTGTCAGCACGAAGGTGACGTCGGCGTCGGTGAACAGGTTGACCTTGTACACGGAGCGCCAGGGCGCGACGTGGTCGTGCGTCGTGCCGACCGCGAACAGCGGCGCGCGGATGTCCGCGAGCGCCACCGGCCGCCCGTCCACCTGGTAGCGGCCGGCGGCGAGATCGTTCCTCAGGAACAGCCGCCGCAGGTACTCGCTGTGCATGGCGTACGGCATGCGCGTCGCGTCGGCGTTCCAGGCCATCAGGTCGTTCAGGGGCGCGCGCTCGCCCAGCAGGTACTCGCGGACGCGCTTCGACCAGATGAGATCGTTCGAGCGCAGCAGCTGGAACGCGCCCGCCATCTGGCGCGTGTCGAGATAGCCCTGCGCCGCCATCATGTCCTCGAGCAGGCTCACCTGGCTGTCGTCGATGAACAGCGTCAGCTCGCCCGCCTCCTCGAAATCCACCTGCGCGGCGAGCAGGCTGATGGAGGCGAGGCGCTCGTCGGCGTCGCGCGCCATCGCCGCCGCGGCGATGGCGAGCAGCGTGCCGCCGAGGCAGTAGCCCGCCGCGTGCACTTTCTGCCCGGGCGCGATGCGGCCGATCGCCTCGAGCGCCGCCATCACGCCCAGGCGCCGGTAGTGGTCCATCGACAGGTCGCGGTCCTGCGGCGCCGGGTTCTTCCACGACAGCATGAACACCGTGTGGCCCTGCTCCACCAGGTACCGGACGAGCGAGTTGCGCGGCGACAGGTCGAGGATGTAGTACTTCATGATCCACGCCGGCACGATGAGGATCGGCTCGGGGTGCACCTGCGGCGTCGCGGGCGCGTACTGGATGAGTTCCGCCACGCGATTGCGCATCACCACCTTGCCGGGCGTCACCGCCACGTCGCGCCCCGGCGCGAAGCGCTCCGACCCGGCGGGCGGCTCGCCGAGGACGCTGCGCCGCCAGTCGTCGGCGAAGTTCTCGGCGCCGGCGGCGAAATTGAGGCCGCCCTGCGCCCACGCGGCGCGCAGCACCTCGGGGTTGGTCCAGGGGAAGTTGGACGGCGACCAGAGATCGAGCATCTGGCGCACGGCAAAGGTCACCACGTCCTCATGGTGCGGCGACACCCCGCGCACGCCGGTGGTCGCGTTCCACCACCACTGCTGCCAGAGGAGGAACCCCTGCGAAATGGCATTGAACGGCCATTGCCGCCAGGCCTCGCCCGCGAACCGCCTGTCCTGCGGCAGCGGCTCGATGCA
>JAOUGZ010000405.1 GCA_029865405.1 Betaproteobacteria bacterium | reverse complement strand
CAGCAGCTCGCCCTCGCCGTCGTCGAAGCGCTCGCTCACCATCGCGCCGTGCAGGTCCAGGTACACCCCGTCCACGGGCAGCGCGTCGCGCAGCCGCCGAACGATCTCGCCCGCGATGCGCTCGTACGCATCGGTGGTCACCGCCGCCGAAGGGCTGGCCGCCGCCCACGCCGTGCCGACCAGCTGGTGCCCCGCGGCGCGCAGCGCTTCGATCGCGCCGGCCGCGGGGATGTTGGCCCCCGCCACCGCGGCGAATAGGGGCTCGCCGTACTGCACGCCGGGCCAGCCGCCGCCCGCCTCGAACGCCGCGTAGTCCGCCGGCGAGGGCGCAAAGGTGTTCGTCTCGTGCTGGAAACCGCCGATTGCGATGCGTGCCATGGCCTGCTAACCTGCCTTTCGCTTACTCCGAGCACAAAGGATACCCGCATGAACCGCAATGTCGTCGCTGCTGTTTTGCTCGCCGCCGCCGGCGGCGCCGCATTCTCCGTTGCGGCCCAGGACAAGGTACTGCGCGTCGTGCCGCACTCCAACCTTGCGATTCTCGATCCGATCTGGACCACGGCGTACATGAGCCGCAACCATGGCTACATGATCTACGACACGCTGTTCGGCACCGACGAGAAGAGCCAGGTCAAGCCGCAGATGGTCGAGAGCTGGACCGAGTCGCCCGACCACCGGCTGTGGACCTTCAAGCTCCGTAAGGGCCTCGCGTTCCACGACGGCGCACCCGTGACCGGCGAGGACGTGGTGGCGTCGCTCGCCCGCTGGGGCAAGCGCGACGCGATGGGCGTGGCGCTGATGACCTTCGTCGAGCGCATGGACGCGCCCGCGGCCGATACGTTCCGCATCTTCCTGCGCGAGCCCTGCGGCTTCGTGCTCGAGGCGCTCGGCAAGCCTTCATCCAACGTGCCGTTCATCATGCCCAAGCGCGTCGCCGAGACCGATGCCTTCAAGCAGATCGACGACTACACCGGCTCGGGCCCGTACATCTTCAAGCGCGACGAGTTCAAGCCCGGCGACCGCGCCGTGTACCTGAAGAACCCGAAGTACCAGCCGCGCAAGGAGCCCGCGTCGGGCACCGCCGGCGGCAAGAACGTGTACGTCGACCGCGTGGAGTGGAACCTCGCGCTGCGCGACGCGCAGGCGCAGGCGAACGCCATCTCCAAGGGCGAGGTCGACATCATCGAGGCCCTCGCCTTCGAGCACTTCGACACGCTGAAGAAGGACAAGAACGTCAAAGTGGTGAAGCCCGCCGTCGGACTGCAGTACATGTGCCGCTTCAACCACCTGCACCCGCCGTTCAACAAGGCCGAGGTGCGGCGCGCGGCGCTCGCCTCGTTCGACCAGCGCCCGTTCCTCAAGGCGCAGGTCGGCGTCGACGAGCTGTTCAAGCCCTGCGACTCGATGTTCACCTGCGGCACGCCGTACGCGAGCAGCGCCGGCGCCGACATAATGAAGTCCAACATGAGAAAGGCCCAGGAGCTGCTGAAGGGTTCCGGCTACGACGGCACGACGGTGGTGCTGATGAAGCCCACCGACCTGGTCTCGATCGACAAGCTGCCCGAGGTCGCGGGGCAGCTGATGCGCCAGGCCGGCTTCAAGGTCGACCTGCAGGCGATGGACTGGCAGACGCTGGTGTCGCGCCGCGCGAAGAAGGACGCGCCGAGCGCGGGCGGCTGGAACATGTTCTGCACCGCCTGGGTGGCGCCCGACATCTGGAACCCGATCAACAACGCGGCGCTCGATGCGCGCGGCGACAAGTCGGGCTGGTTCGGCTGGCCCGACGGGCCGAAGCTCCAGGACCTGCGCGGCCAGTTCATGCGCGAGACCGACGCGTCGAAGAAGAAGCAGCTAGCCCAGGCGATCCAGGCCGAGGCGTTCGGCATCGCCACGCACGCGCCGCTCGGCGAGTACGTGCAGCCGGTGGCGGTGCGGCCGAACGTCGAGGGCCTGATTTCCTCGGGGCTCGCCAACGTGTACTGGAACATCAAGAAGAACTGACGCGGCGCTGAGCGAGGCGACGGCTCCCGCCCGGCCAGGGTCGCGGAGCCGTTGTTTTTTTCGTCCATGCTGAACTTCATCGCGCGCCGTGTCCTCGCCACCGTCCCGGTGCTCGTCATCGTGGCGGTGCTCGTGTTCCTGCTGCTGCGCCTGACGCCCGGCGACCCGGCGGCAATCCTTGCCGGCGACGCCGCGAGCACCGAGCAGATCGCGCAGATCCGCTCGAGCCTCGGCCTCGACCGGCCGATCCCGGTGCAGTTCGGCATCTGGGTCGGGCACCTCGCCACCGGCGACCTGGGCGAGTCGTTCTACTACAAGCAGAGCGTGACCAGCCTGATCGGGCAGCGCCTCGAGCCGACGCTGTCGCTCGCCCTGATGACGATCGTGATCGCGGTATTCGCGTCGGTGCCGCTCGGCGTGATCGCCGCCTGGCGCTTCGGCGGCTGGTTCGACCGCGCGCTGATGGGCTTCTCGGTGATGGGCTTTTCCATCCCGGTGTTCGTTCTGGCCTACATCCTGATCTGGATCGTGTCGGTGAAGCTCGGCTGGTTGCCGGTGCAGGGCTACAAGCGCCTGGCGGACGGCTTCTGGCCCTACCTGCAGCACCTCATCCTGCCCTCGATCACGCTGTCGGTGATCTTCATCGCACTGATCGCGCGCGTGACGCGCGCTTCGGTGCTCGAGGCGCTGGGCGAAGACTACATCCGCACCGCGCGCGCCAAGGGCCTGCGCGAAGCGCGAGTGCTGATACGCCACGCGCTCGCCAACGCCGCGGTGCCCATCGTCACCGTCATCGGCATCGGCATTGCGCTCCTGATCGGCGGCGTGGTGGTGACCGAGACCGTGTACGCGATCCCGGGCCTCGGCCGGCTCACGGTCGACGCGGTGCTGGCGCGCGACTTCCCGACCATCCAGGGCGTGATCCTGTTCTTCTCGCTGGTGTACGTGGGGGTCAACCTGGCGGTCGACCTGTCGTACGTGTTCCTCGATCCGCGCATCCGGTACTGATGGACCCGAACGCACAGTCGGTCGAGGCCGCGAACGTCGCATCGCACGAAAGCGCCTGGCGGCGCGTGCGGCGCAACTGGTCGGTGCGCCTCGGCGGCGTGGTGCTCGCGCTCCTCGTGCTGGTGGCGGTGTCGGCGCCGCTCCTCGGCACGGTGGACCCGACGCTCTTCGACGCGGCGAGCCGCGACCTGGTGCCGGGGAAGACGGGCGAGATCACCACGCTGGACGGCGACTACATCAAGCACAAGTTCCTGTTCGGCTCGGACTCGTTCGGCCGCGACATCTACAGCCGGGTGATGTACGGCACGCGCGTCTCGCTGCTGGTGGGTTTGCTCGCGGCGCTGCTCTCGCTCGCCTTCGGCATCGTGTGCGGCCTCTCCGCGGGTTACCTGCGCTGGCTGGACGGGATACTGATGCGCTTCATGGACGGGCTGATGGCGATCCCGGCGATCCTGATCGCCATCGCGCTGGTGGCGATGTGGCGGGGGAGCCTGGTCACGGTGGTCATCGCGATCTCGATCCCGGAAATCCCGCGCGTCACGCGCCTGGTGCGCTCGCTGGTGCTGTCGATCCGCGAGGAGCCCTACGTCGAAGCCGCTGTGGCGCTCGGCACGCCAACCTAAAA
>JAOUGZ010000404.1 GCA_029865405.1 Betaproteobacteria bacterium | reverse complement strand
CCCAGCACCTCGCGGGCAATCGGCAGAAGACCGGGCGCTACGAAATAGCCCTGTGGAAGAAGGTGTTCTACCCGATCGCCACGCTGGTGATGATGGCGCTGGCGCTGCCGTTCGCGTACATGCAAGCGCGCGCCGGCATGGTGGGCCTGAAGGTCTTCCTCGGCATCATGCTCGGCATCTTCTTCCACATGCTGAACGGCCTCTTCGCCCACATCGGATTGCTGCAGAATTGGCCGCCGTTCGCCGCCGCGGCCCTGCCGGGCGCGGCGTTCTTCCTCGCGGCGGTGCTGATGATGTGGTGGGTCGAGCGGCGCTAGGCGCGCACCAGCCGCGTGCCCGCCAGGCGATCGTGCAGGAACTGACGGTCGCGGTCGACCAGCGCCCACGCCAGCCCGACCCCCGTCGGCACGAGCACGAGCGCGAGCAGGAAGCGCAGCAGCGCCTTGCGCGGCGTGACCTCGATCAAGCGGATGCGCCACGCCTTCATCGCCAGTGTCTGGCCGCCGCGCAGCCAGCACCAGAGAAAATAGGCGGCGAACACGGCGGCGAGGAACGCCTGGTGCGCACGCAGCAGCCAGCCTTCGAGCGGCGAGGCGCCCGAGGCGAAGTGGAAGGCAAACCCGGCGAAGAAGGCGACTGCGAACAGCAGCAACGCCTCGTACAGCATGCTCCCCAGGCGCCGGGCGAGGCCGGGGGTCACTTCGCCGGCGCGGGCTTCTTGCGCGGCGGCAGCGACTGGTATTCGTCCCACTGTTGTTGCAGGTCGCCGCGCTTCTCCGGCGGCACCTTGCTGATGCGCCGGTAGTTCTCGCGCGCCTGCTTGCGCTGCTCGGGCGTGAGCTTGGCCCATTTCTTCATGTTCGCCTGCACGCGCTTTTGTCCGACGGGCGTCATCTTGGGATAGCGCTTGGCGACCCCGATCCACCTCACGCGCTGCACCGGCTCGAGGCGGTCCCATTCGCCCTCGAGCGGCGCGAGCAACTCTTGCTGCTCGGCGTTCAGCTGCGCCCAGCGGCGATCCGGCTCGGGCGCGGCCCCGGCAGGCGCCGCCGCGAACAGGACCAGCGCCGCCGCTAAGGTTGTTGCGAGGCGCGCCGCTTGAGCCACGCTGCGAATCCCTGGTCGAGGTAGGCGTCGATCGGCAGGTCGCTGGAAAGCAGCTGTGCATCCAACTCCTCGACTTCCGCGGCGCGTTGCGTCTGCTGCCAGGCGTAAGTGGTGAAGAAGGCGACCGCGAGGATGGCCAGCGGCAGCAGAACCCGCAGCGACAATCCGCGTGCACCGCCGATGCGGCCCATCGCATGGTCGGCGAGGGCAAGGCCAGCCAGCGACTCGGCGTCGTGATGGGCGAGCGCCTGTTCGCGGGCGGCGCGCAATCGTGCCGCGATGCGCGCCTCGACCCGGGCGCCCAGGTTCAGTTGCTGGCGCACGCGCAGGGCGAATTGTGCTTCGTGGTCCATGGTTCCTAAAGCGAAATCCCGCGAGCCTTGAGCGCAACGGCCAGCGCATGCGCCGCTCGCGAGCAGTGCGTTTTCACGCTGCCCTCGGAGCAGCCCATGGCGCGGGCAGTATCAGCGACGTCCAATTCCTCCCAGTAACGCATGAGAAACGCTTCTCGTTGACGGGCCGGCAGTCTCGATATTTCTTGTTCAATAATTTCAACGACTTGAGACCGTTCCAGGTGCTCCGCCGGGGTCTCCTCGCGGTTCGACTCGCCGGCCGCCGCCAAAGTTTCTAGGGGGTCGTGATCCTCGCGCTCGTCGCGCCCCGGCTGCAGCGAGGAGAACAGCGTGACCCAGACTGCACGCACCTTCTGCCGCCGGAACCAGTCGCGAATGGCGTTCTGCAGTATGCGTTGAAAGAGCATCGGCAGCTCGGCGGGGGGGCGCCCGCCGTACCTTTCGGCGAGGCGCAGCATGGCGTCCTGCACGATGTCCAGAGCGGCCTGCTCGTCGCGCACGGCATAGACGGCCTGCTTGAAGGCGCGCCGCTCAGCGCCCTCGAGGAAGGCCGAAAGCTCGCTGCGCGAGGCCAGTGCTTCTCCCTGCCGCCGAGGGCGGCGTGCGATTTGCGCGCGATGTTACCAAAATCGCCCTGCCGGACGGCGCCCGGTTGCTTGACCGCAATGCAACAAGTCTTTAATGTTCAACGTTTTCCCGGCAATCGCAGGCCATGGATCGAGTCAAGGGAGTGGAGCTCAGCGGCGCCCAGATCGTGGTGCGCTGCCTGCAGGAAGAGGGCGTCGAGTACGTGTTCGGCTATCCGGGCGGCGCGGTGCTGTTCATTTACGACGAACTCTTCAAGCAGGACAAGGTGCGCCACGTCCTGGTGCGCCACGAGCAGGGGGCGGCGCACGCTGCGGACGGCTACTCGCGCTCCTCGCGCAAAGTAGGGGTGTGCCTGGTGACCTCGGGTCCCGGGGTCACCAACGCCGTGACCGGCATTGCCACCGCCTACATGGACTCGATCCCCATGGTCGTGCTCACCGGCCAGGTGCCGACGCATGCCATCGGCCAGGACGCCTTCCAGGAGTGCGATGCGGTCGGCATCACGCGACCCTGCGTCAAGCACAACTTCCTGGTGAAGGACGTGAAAGACCTCGCCGCCACCATCAAGAAGGCGTTTTACCTGGCGACGAGCGGCCGGCCCGGACCGGTGCTGGTGGACATCCCGAAGGATGTCACCACGCATCTGTGCGAGTTCCAGTACCCGGAAAGCGTTGCCATGCGCTCCTACAACCCCGTGAAGAAGGGCCATGCCGGGCAGATCAAGAAAGCGGTGCAGCTGCTGCTGGAAGCGAAGCGGCCGATGGTCTACACGGGCGGCGGTGTCGTGCTGTCGGACGCGGCGCCGCAATTGCGCGCGCTCGTGCAGCAGCTCGGCCTGCCTTGCACCAATACGCTCATGGGGCTGGGCGCCTATCCCGGCACCGACCGCCAGTTCCTGGGCATGCTGGGCATGCACGGCACCTACGAGGCCAACATGGCGATGCAGCACTGCGACGTGCTGCTCGCGATCGGCGCCCGGTTCGACGATCGCGTCATCGGCAATCCGGCGCATTTCGCGCAGAACCCGCGCAAGATCGTGCACATCGATATCGACCCGTCGTCCATCTCCAAGCGCGTGAAGGTCGACGTGCCGATCGTCGGCAACATCCCCGACGTGCTGGACGACGTGCTCAGGCTGCTCCAGGGGCAACAAGCCATGGACATCCAGCCCTGGTGGCAGCAGATCGAGCAATGGCGCAAGCGCGACTGCCTGCGGTTCGACCGCAGCTCGAAGATCATCAAGCCGCAGTTCGTGCTGGAAAAGCTCTACGAGATCACGGGCGGCGCCGCGATCGTCACCTCGGACGTCGGGCAGCACCAGATGTGGGCGGCGCAGTTCTACAAGTTCGATCGTCCGCGGCAATGGATCAACTCCGGCGGGCTCGGCACCATGGGCTTTGGCCTGCCCGCGGCCATGGGCGCGCAGCTCGCCAACCCGGGCGCCACCGTGGCCTGCGTGACCGGCGAATCCTCGATCCAGATGTGCCTGCAGGAGCTCTCCACCTGCAAGCAGTACCGGCTGCCGATCAAGATCGTCAACCTCAACAACCGGTACATGGGCATGGTGCGCCAGTGGCAGCAGTTCTTCCACGGCAACCGC
>JAOUGZ010000403.1 GCA_029865405.1 Betaproteobacteria bacterium | reverse complement strand
GGGTCCTATCTCGTCGCCAAGGCGCTCACGCGCTACGACCGCTCGGACGTCGTCGTGCTGTGGCAGCACGTGTGGGTGTCGATCCTGCTCGCGCCGTTCGCGCTCGCCTTCTGGAGCCCGCCGAGCGCCGTGCAGTGGGCGTTCCTCGTCGCCTGCGGCTTTCTCGGCGCGGGCGGGCACTACTGCATGGTGCGTGCGTTCCGCGTCGCCGACATCTCCGCGACGCAGTCGGTGAAGTTCCTGGAGCTCGTGTGGGCGGCAATCCTCGGCTGGATCGTCTTCGGCACGGCGCCGGCGGGCGCGACGGTCGCGGGCGGCGTGGTGATCCTGGTGAGCACGCTGCTCCTTGCGCGCCACGAGTCGCGCGCGGTGGCACGCACGGCATGAACGGCCTGGTCACCTCGCCGCACCGCCTCGCTTCCGCCGCCGGCGCCGACGCGCTGCGCGCTGGCGGCTCCGCGGTGGACGCGGCGATCGCCACGGGCGCGGCGCTCTGTGTGCTCTATCCGCACATGACGAGTATCGGCGGCGATGCGTTCTGGCTGATCCACGAAGGCGCGAGCGGCGCGGTGCGCTACCTCGGCGGCGGCGGGCAGGCGGCCGTCGGCGCCGAACCGGAATGGTTCCGCGCGCGCGGCCATGCCGAGATTCCGCTCAAGGGCATCCTGCCCGCGACGCTCACGGTGCCGGGCGCGGTGGCGAGCTGGACGGAAGCGCACGCGCGCTACGGCCGCCTGCCCCTTGCGCGCTGCCTCGAGCGGGCGATCGGCTATGCGCGAGACGGCGCGCCGGTGAGCGCACGGGTCGCGCGGTTCATCGAGGCATCGAAGGCCGAGCTCGCGGCGTGCCCGCGGGCAGCCGCGATCTTCCTGAAGGGCGGCAGCACGTTGGTCAATCCGGGCCTTGCGCGCTCGCTGGAGCGCATCGCGCGCGAGGGACGCGCCGGGTTCTACGAAGGCGACACGATGCGCGAACTGGTGCGCTACGCCGAGGCGAACGGCGGCTTCTTCCGCGAGCATGACTTCGCGGCGCAGGCAGCGTGCTGGGGAGAGCCCCTCGTCGGCACGTATCGCGGCGTGACGATCTACCAGACGCCGCCGCCGACGCAGGGCTTCACCGTGCTGCAGATGCTCAACCTGGTCGAGCCCTTCGAGCTGCATCGCCTGCCGCTCCTCGGCCCGGACCGCGCGCACCTGCTGGTGCAGGCAAAGCAGCTCGCCTACCACGACCGCGATCGGTACCTCGCCGATCCGCGCTTCGCCGACATGCCGGTCGAGCGCTTGATCTCGAAAGCCTACGCTGCCGAGCGACGCAAGCTGATGGATCCGCGGTGCGCGCTCGCCTGGGACAAGGTGCCCTCGTACGGCTCCCTGGCGGGAGACACCGTCTTCGTCGCGGCGATCGACCGGGTCGGCAACGCCGTGGGACTGGTCCAGAGCCTGTACGGGATCTTCGGCTCGGCGGTGGTCGCGGGCGAGACAGGCATCGTGCTGCAGAACCGGGGCGCGTACTTCAGCCTGGACCCGGCGCATCCGAACGTGCTGCAGCCGGGCAAGATCCCTCTGCATACGCTGATCGCCTCGATCGGCAAGCGCGACGGCCGGCTCTGGAGCGTGCTCGGCTGCATGGGCGCCGACGGCCAGCCGCAGATCCACCTGCAGGCGTACACCGCCTTGATCGACCACGGGCTCGACATCCAGCAGGCGGTGGCGCTGCCACGCTTTCTCTCCGGGCGCTTCGCGCTCGGCGAGGCGCGCGACACGCTGCACATCGAGGCGCGCTTCCCGCACGCTACGATCGACGAGCTGGAGCGCCGTGGCCACCCGGTGGACCGGTGGGGCGACTGGAACGAGCTCGCCGGCCATGCGCACGGGATTCTGGTTGATGCGCAAACCGGCGAGCCTTCGGGCGCTGCCGATCCGCGCAGCGATGGTGCGGCGCTATGATGCGTCCGGCATGAGCTGGGAGAAGGAACTCGAGGAGCTGCGGGGGCGCAAGGCGCTCGCCGCGCAGATGGGCGGCGCGGAGAAGGTGGCGCGCCACAAGGGCCTGGGCAAGCTCACGGTGCGCGAGCGCATCGACGGCCTGGTCGACGCGGGCAGCTTCCACGAGATCGGCAGCATCGCCGGCAAGGCGAGCTACGACGCCGACGGAAAGCTCGCGGGCTTCATCCCGGCGAACCTGGTGATGGGCCGCGCGAGAATCGAGGGCCGCCCGGTCGCGGTGGCGGGAGACGATTTCACCGTGCGCGGCGGCGCCGCCGACGCGGCGATCCGCGGCAAGCTGGTCACCGTCGAGCGCATGGCGCAGGACCTGCGCATCCCGCTCGTGCGCCTCGTCGACGGCACGGGCGGCGGCGGCTCGGTGAAATCGATCGAGATCGAGGGCCGCACGCTCCTGCCGAGCATGCCGATGTGGCAGTTGTGCGTGGACAACCTGTCGCGGGTGCCGGTGGTGGCGCTCGCGCTCGGCTCGGTCGCCGGCCTGGGCGCGGCGCGCGTCGCGGCGAGCCACTACTCGGTGATCGTAAAGGACACGGCGCAGATGTTCGTCGCGGGGCCGCCGGTGGTGGCGCGCGTGGGCGAGGAGGTGGGCAAGAACGAGCTCGGCGGCAGCGAGATTCACACGCGGAACGGAGCGATCGACGACGAAGCCGCGAGCGAGACGGAAGCCTTTGCGCTCGCGAGGCGCTTCCTATCGTACCTCCCCAGTTCGGTCCACGAGCTTGCGCCGCGCACCGAGCCGAAGGACGAGCCGAAGCGGCGCGACGAGCGGCTGCTCGGGGCGATCCCGCGCGACGAGCGCAAGGTCTACAAGATGCGCCCGATCGTGGAAGCGCTCGTCGACCAGGGCAGCTTCTTCGAGATCGGCCGGCGCTGGGGCAAGTCGGTGATCACCGGGCTCGCGCGCCTCGACGGCTGGCCGGTGGCCGTGCTTGCGAGCGACCCCTATCACTACGGCGGCGCGTGGACCGCGGACGCCTGCGACAAGGTGATCCGCATGGTGGATCTGGCGCAGACGTTCCAGCTGCCGGTGGTGCACCTCGTCGACGTGCCGGGTTTTCTCATCGGCCGCATCGCCGAGCAAGCCGGTACCATCCGCCACGGCGCGCGCGCCATGCAGGCCATATACCAGTGCACCGTGCCCTGGTGCGCGATCCTGGTGCGCAAGGTCTTCGGCGTCGCGGGTGCGGCGCACATGAACCCGGCGCGCTACGGCATGCGCTACGCCTGGCCCTCGGGCGACTGGGGATCGCTGCCGATCGCGGGCGGACTCGAGGCCGCGTACAAGGCCGAGCTCGAGGCGGCGCCCGATGCGAAGGCGAAGCTCGCCGAGATCGAGGCGCGCCTCGCCAAGCTCAAGTCGCCGTTCCGCAGCGCCGAGTCCTACGTCGTCGAGGAAATCATCGACCCGCGCGACACCCGGGCGATCCTCACCGAGTTCGCGAACCTGGCCGCGCCTTTGCGCACACCGGGGCCGCCGAGCTTCGGCTACCGGCCATGACATTGCGCGCGGCGCTCGCGCCGAAGTCGATCGCCATCGTCGGCGCCTCCGACAACCCGCACAAGGTGGGCGGGCGGCCGATCCTGTACATGAAGCGCTACGGCTTTCGCGGCGCGATCTATCCGATCAATCCGGGGCGCGCGGAAGTGCAGGGGCTGAAGGCGTA
>JAOUGZ010000027.1 GCA_029865405.1 Betaproteobacteria bacterium | reverse complement strand
GCGCCGCTGTCGAAGCGGCTTGAGTGCACGATCTTTCCGGCGAACGCGTCGGCCCCGGGAATCTCGGGGATGACGGGATACCCGGACATGCCGGTGGCGAGCACCAGGTGCTTGGGCCGCAACTCCAGCTCGCGCCCGCTGCGCTCGACCTTCACGGCCCATTCCCCGGCCACCTCGTCGTACGACGCCTTCAGGCACTTGGTGGACGTCCAGCAATTCAGCTCCATGACCCGTGCGTACATCTCCAGCCAGTCGCCCATCTTGTCCTTGGGCGAGAACACCGGCCAATGGTCGGGAAACGGCAGGTACGGCATGTGGTCGTACCAGACCGGGTCGTGCAGACACAGCGACTTGTATCGCTTGCGCCACGAATCCCCGGCGCGCTCGTTCTGCTCGACGATGAGCGCGGGCACCTCGAGGCGCTTGAGCCGCGCCGCCAGCGCAAGCCCGCCCTGCCCGCCGCCGACGATGAGCACGTAGGGCTGGCGCGCGAAGCCGAGCTCGGCGGCGTCCTTGCGCCGGCGCTCGAGCCAGGACTGCCGCTCGGGCACCACGCCGTGCTCCAGGCCGCGCTCGCGCCGGGGCCCGGCCTTCTCCTCGAATCCCTTCAGCTCCTGCAGCGTCGTGAGCAGCGTCCAGCATTTGCCGTCGCGCAGGCGCAGGTGGCCCGTGCCGCGCCCGAGCGCGGTTTCGAACGCGAACCAGCCCTCGACGACGCCCTCGTCGTTCTCAGCGGGCTCGGCGAGGGCGAAGAACTCTCCCGGCGCCGTGGCGCCGAGCGTCGCCGAGAGCATGGCCTGGATCTCGCCGCGCCCCTCGAAGGTCTTGATCGTCCAGGTGAAGGCGACCAGATCGCGCCAGTAGCACTCGTCGTCGAACAGCTTCGCCGCACCGTCGATGTCGCTGCGACCGACGCACTTGCCGAACTTCTCCAGCCATTTTTCGATGGGATTGGCCATAGGGGGTGCGCGCGCATTTTCGCCCACATCGGGGCTTCGAACTGCGCCGGATGTCCTGGGGGCGGATAGCCGCGCGAATGAGAACTACTTCTTGCCTTTCAGCAGCTTCTCCAGTGCGGCGAGCGGCTTGTGCGTTGCGGGAGCCCGCGGCCTCTCGGCGCCGCCGCCGGCGCGTGCGTCCTCGACGCGCGCATGCTCGTTCTCGTGGCAAAAGACGCACAGCAGCTCCCAGTTGGAGCCGTCGGGCGGGTTGTGGTCGTGATTGCCGTCCTTGTGGTGCACCGTCAGCTCGCGCAGGCGCGAGGCGGGGAATTCGCGCGCGCAGCGCGTGCAGATCCACGGCAAGATCTTGAGCGCCTGCTCGCGGTACGTGGACAATGGCGGCTTCACGCCACCTATCATGCCCACTGTGCAGAAATCGCTCAACTTCCGCACCCGCGGCCGCGGCACGACCGACATCACTGCCGAGGTGGCGCACGTCGTGCGCGAATCCGGCGTCCGCAGCGGCCTGTGCAACGTCTTCCTGCAGCACACGAGCGCGTCGCTCATCCTGTGCGAGAACGCGGCGCCAGCGGTGCGCGAGGACCTGGAGACGATCCTTGCGCGCCTGGCACCCGACGCCGACCCGGCCTACCGGCACGACGACGAAGGCCCGGACGACATGGCGGCGCATGCGCGCGCGGTACTGACCACGAATTCGCTGCAGATCCCGGTGGCCGAAGGCCGGCTGGCACTCGGCACCTGGCAGGGCATCTACCTCTGGGAACATCGCCGCGCGTCACACTCGCGCAGCGTCGTGGTGACGGTCCTCGGTCAGCCCTGAGCGGCGAGCATCACCAGCTCGGGCGCCTTGCCTTTTTCCACGAACACGATCGCGTTCTGCTCGTAGCTGCGCCCGAGCACCACGGCTTCGGCGCGCGAGATGCCCACCACCAGCACGCTCGGCTCCGCAGGCCACTCGTTCTGCGGGTCGCGGCCCTCTCCGGCAAAGCAGGCGTAGCCCGCGTCCCTCTGCGCATGCAGCAGCGCGGTGCTCGCGAGCACGTTCTCGGCTTTCCCCACGAGCCGGCCATGCGGGTTGGCCGCCGTGACATAGGCCGCGGCGTCCGCGCCCTCGGCCTCGAGCAGCGCATCCAGGCCTTCGCTCGGCTCGCCGATGCGCAGCACCAGTTCGGGTTCGCCATACACGACGTACTCCGCGCTCAGGTAGGCGATGACCAGGTCCGGGCCGACGGGCATCAGGGCGCGCCGAAATCCTTCGGCGCCAGGATGCGGAACAGCGACACGCGCGGCGCGAGCGCCAGCACCGCCTGGTCCTTGGAAATCAGGTACCGCGCCCCCGCGCCCGCCGCCAGCGCGAGGAATTTCTGGTCGTCGGGATCCCTGCATTTCGGCATTTCGCCCGGGCTTGCGCACACGACGCGCTTCGCGAGGCTGCGGCAGCGCGCGATGCAGTGGGTCTGTTCGTCGGGCTCGAGCGAAAACTTGCCGAGGTCGTAGGCCAGGACGCGCACCAGCTCCGCCTCGCAGGGCTCGTCGATCACGATTTCGATGCGTCCCGCGGCCTGCGCCTCGCGCAAGGGGCCCACCGAGGGGTCGTCGAACACCAGCCAGTCGAGCCACACCTGGGTGTCCAGCACGACCACTACCCCTGCCATACGGCGTAGCCCTCCTCGCGCAGCCCGATCGCGAGCTCCACTTCCATGTCGCGCGCCGCCTCGTACGGCATCGGGTTGGCGTAGGCGTACAGCTTGGGCAGGAGCCTGAGGCCGAAGCGCTGCACGTAGGAATTCGCGCGCTGGCCGGCCTTGTGCTTGGCGAAGCGCGCCTCAGGCGTGAGCCCGGTCATGCCTACGTACAGGCAGGGCTTGAGCATGTCGCGCCCCGGATTCGCTTTGCGAAAGCGCGCAAGATTGAGCACTGCGGGGTCGAGCTCGACCACGTAGACATGGTGGCGATGGCGGGCGCGGCGCTTCTTTCTCATTCCTGCCCGCGCAAGCTTACACTGCGCCCGGTATGCCCCTGCCGCCCGAATACCTGCGCCAGATCACGCGCGAGGAGATGAACGCACTGCCCATCCGGCGCTACGAGGGCGAGGTGCGCCTGGTCGAGTCGCCGGGCCTGCTCGAGCGCGCCGCGGAAGACATCCTGCAGGAAGCCGCGGTCGGCTTCGACACCGAGACGCGGCCCGCCTTCAGGAAGGGCGAGAGCCACCTGCCAAGCCTCGCGCAGGTGGCCACGGCGCGCGCGGTATACCTGTTTCCGCTGCAGCGCCTCGACTGCTCGGGGCTGCTCTCTTCGCTGCTCGGCGCGCCGCACATCGTCAATGCCGGGGTGGCGCTCGCCGATGACCTGCGCCAGCTGCAGCAGCTTTTCGCGTTCGAGACCGCCGCGACGCTCGATCTCGGTCACGTCGCGCGGCGCCATGGCCTCAAGCAGACGGGGCTGCGGAACCTCACGGGCATCTTCCTCGGCACGCGCATCCCGAAAGGCACCAAGACCACCAACTGGGCGACGCCGCGCCTCACGCCGCAGCAGGTTACGTACGCCGCGACCGACGCCTGGGCCTGCCGCGAGCTTTACCTGCGCTTCCAGGCCCTCGGTCTACTCTGAGTCCTGCTTCAGCATCTCGTCCAGCTTGCCGCTCGCCATGAGTTTTTCCAGGTCGCTCGCCCCGCCCACCAGCACGCCGTTCACGAACACCATGGGAAAGGTCTGCCAGCCGGTCCAGAGCTTGAGCGGCAGGCGCCTGCGCCAGCCGGAGAGGTAGGAGCCGTACTCGAGGTAGGTGTACTCGAGTCCCGCGGCGTCGAGCAGGCGGCGCGCCTTCTTCGGCGCCGGGTTCATCTTCATGCCGACGACGACGATGCGCTTGGCCTCGATCACCTGCTGCACTTCCTCGATGATCTCCACGCCCCAGCCGGCGATCTTGTCGCGGATCGCGGGATGCACGCGCGCCTGGTCGAAAAGGGGTCGGGGCATGGTCAGGCCCGCGTATCGTACGCCCGAAAGCGGATCGCCGGGTCGCGCTTGATCTGCTCGACGAGCGCCACTTCCCAGTCGAGGTAGGCGCGCGCGTGCTTCTCGTAGTCAGCGCCGTGCTCGTGGTCGTAGGGCTTGTACCAGACGTCGTCGAGCGAGGTGGTCGCATTGGCGCCGATGCCGCTTTCGGCGGGCAGGCCGGCGGCGAACCACGCCGCGTTTCCGCCTGCGAGCACCTGCACGCGCGCGCGCGGCCAGAGGACCGCCGCCTCCGGCGCGGCGAGGTGCGCCAGCACGCCGTCGTCCGAGGTGAGGACCAGGTCGCGCGGGGCCGGCAGCTTCGCCTGCGCTTCGGCGAGCCGCGCGCGCACTGCCCACCACGCCGCCGGCACGTGCCGAGCGCGAAAGCGCAGGCTCGTGGAGAGGTCAATGACCGTCGCCCGCGCCGGGTCGAGCGCCCGCGCGTCGATCGCGTCCCAGCGTGCGAATCCCGGAATCTCGCGCTGGCGCGGCCCCCGCTCGAGCGGCCAGTCGCCGCTGTCGGGTTCGAGCACGTATACGTCGTCCCAGCCCATCTGGTTCAGCCACGACGCGGTCATCACCGAGCGCACGCGCTCCGGGTCGACGAGCACGATGCGGGCATTGCGCACGCCGACGAACTCGTCGGTCGCCTGGACCAACTGGCCGCCGGGCGCATGGCGCGCGCCCTCGAGATGGCCGCCTTCGTACTCCTCGCGCGTGCGCACGTCGAGGAGGTAGGTGGTGCGCGCCGCGTCCTCGAGCCAGGCGCGCGCCTGCGGCGCGCGCGCGAACTTGACCTCGAAGCGCCGGGCGACACTTTCCGCCGCCTTGCGGGCGCGCTCGCGCCCGGCGGCGCCCGGCGCCGCGGCCACGCGATTCGAGCCGCGTTCGCACTCGTAGCCGGCGAGCTCCCAGCCCATCGTGCCGTCCTTCAGCGCCACGACGTCCTTCCAGCCCGCGTTCCTGAGCGACTGGCAGCCGATGATGCTGCGCGTGCGGCCGGCGCAGTTCACCACCACCAGCGTGTCGGCATCCGGTGCGAGGTCGGGCGTGCGGTACACGAGCTCCGCCCCCGGTGCATCGATGCCGCCGGGGATGTTCATGCGGTGGTATTCCTCCCACGGCCGCGAATCGAGGATCACGAGCTTGCGGCCGCTTTCCTGCAGGCGCTTCAGCTCGGTGGGCGGAATGCGCGGCGTGCCATAGTGGTGCTCGACGAATTCGCCGAACGCCTTCGAAGGCACGTTCACGCCGCTGAACAGCTCGCCGCCGGTGGCCGGCCACGCGGCGCAGCCGCCCTCGAGAATGTCGACGTCCGTGTAGCCGAATTCCCTCAGCTTCACGCTGGCGCGTTCTGCGAGCCCCTCGCCGCCGCCATCGAGCAGCACGAGCGGCGCCGTGAGGCGCGGCAGCAGGTCGCCCACCAGGAGCTCCAGGCGCGACAGCGGCAGCGCGCAGGCGAAGAACGGATGCCCCTTGTAATGCACGCCCTGCTCGCGCACGTCGAGCAAGGCCAGCTCGCCGCGCGACAGCAGCCGCTCGCGCAGCTGCGCAGGCGTCATGCGCGCGCTTCGCGGATGTCCGAGTGCGCCGGGAAGATGTCCCAGCGCCCTTCCTTTTCCTTGTAGAACTCGCGCTTGTGCAGCTGCTCGAGGCCAAGGCCGTACATGTGGAAATTGATGAGCGGCGCGTCGATGTGGATGGAATGCAGGTCCTCGGGCATGAAGGCGACGCCCGTGCCCTGGCGCACGACCTCGCGACCCTTCTCGCGCACGCCGCCTTCGACGGCGCGGTCGTAGAACCTGTTCAGTTCCTCCCCCGTCACGCCGACGATCACCGCCCAGGTGGTGTGGTTGTGCGCCGGCGTGCCGTGTCCGCCCCGCGCCGAGTTGGCGTACAGCGCGAAGCGGTGGTCGGCGTCCTCGGACAGCCGGTACAGGCACGAGTGGCGCTTGCCGCCGGGCTCGGGCGGCGGGAAGTCCGCGGCGGTGAAGAGCTCCGCGCGAGCCGCCAGCTTGATCAGCCGCGCCTTGATCTTCTCGAGGCTGGCGCGGTTCACGCCATCGCGCTGCTCGATCTCGCGGATGTCGGCGACGGCAGAGGCAACTTCCTTGCGGCGCTCGTTGGCGGTTTCCATGGGCAAAATCTTATCAGTCCTGCACGCGGCCGCGTAACGCCTTGAGGCGCCCGCGGCGCTGTTTCGCCTCGATGCGCCGTTCCTTCGAGCCACGCGTCGGCCGGGTAGGCCGCCGCCTTTTCGGCACCTGGGCCGCCGCCGCAACGAGCGCGTGCAGCCGCGCGAGCGCCTCGGCCCGGTTCAGATCGAGGCTCCGGTGCTGCTGCGCCTTGATGACGACGACGCCGGTGCGCGTGATGCGCTTGTCGCCGCGGTGCAGAAGGCGGTGCTTGACGTCCTCGGGAAGCGAGGAGGCGCGGATGTCGAAGCGCAGGTGCACCGCGCTCGAGACCTTGTTGACGTTCTGGCCGCCGGCGCCCTGCGCGCGCACGGCGGTGAACTCGATCTCGCGCTCGGGGATGGCGATCACCAGCCGCTGCCTCCGCCGCCCCCGCCGCCCCCGCCCGAGGAGCCGCCGCCCCCGCCCCCTGAAGAGCCGCCCGCGCTGGAGCCCGGCGGCGTCGCCGCCGCGCTGACCGTGCCGGCGATGCCGCCGATCGAGTCGCCGATGCCGCCGCCGCGAAACATGCCGCCGGACTCGGCGCTGTAGTAGCCGGCGACGGCTGCGGTCACCGCGGCAAGGCCCAGCGTCGCGGTGAAGCGATCGGCCCAGGTCTTCTCGACGCCGAGCGCCACCGCGTAAGGCAGGAACCTGGCGAACTCCTCCGCCGTCTGCGGCGGCGCCTTCATGCGCGCGAGGTCGCCCTTCTCCGCCACGCCGAGGTACTGGCGCAGGCCCTGGATCGCGTCCTGGAGCTTGCGGCCCTGCACGCTGTAGGCGGGCAGCCAGCGCGCGAACAGCGCGAGCAGCACCAGCATCAGCACGATGATGGCGACCAGCATCGCCACGGGCGTCTCCTGGATGACCATCGCCGCCACCACGACCAAGGCGATACCCACCCCGGCGGCATGCGAGCCGCGATTGCGCGAAAAGAACGTCTTCTCGTAGAGCGCCGCCAGTTCCTGCTGGTGCTTTTCCAGCGTGAGCTGCACGCCCGGGCTGTGCGTCTTGTCGATGACGACCGTCTTGCCCGGCCCGGGCAGCAGCTCCGACAGGACGCGCTCGCCCGGCAGCCAGTCCACGGTCTTGCCGGTGCGCTCCAGCACATAGGCGTCGCCCGATTCGCGGATGCGCAGGAAGCCGCGCGCACCCAGGCCGAGCAGCCCCGCGGCGAAGCATTTCGGGTCGTACGCCATGCGATCGATGAAGCGCACTCCCGCGGGTCCGAGCCCCGGCGGCGCTGCGTAGCGCGGGAACGCGGGCCCGGCGCGCGGGTCGCGCCCTACGAGGTGCCAGCGCCACCAGAGAAATGCGAGCAGCAGCAGCAGCCCCCCCGCGCCGGTGAGCACGCCCGCGTTGTCGCCTACCAACCACGAGAGCCGCTCCAGCATGGACGGCTCGCGCACCAGCCCCTTGGGAAACCCCACCACGATGGTGAGGCCCTGCCGCGCGGGCAGCGCCCGCGTCGTGGTGAAGGTGGCGCCGCCGTCGCGCGCCACCGCCACATAGTCGCGTCCGCGCTCGCCCTGCGCGCCGGTATACGCTTCCAGGCGCAGGCTCGCCGCCGGCGCCGCCGCCGGCAGATGGACGTCCGCGGAAACCTGGTCCATGGCGAAGGTCCAGCCGTTGCCGTTCACGTTCCAGTACAGCTCGTCGTGGTCCTCGAAGAAGCCGAGCTGGCGCGACGTGCGGTACATGATCTCGTAGACGTGCCGCCCATGTGGCAGCTGGAGCGCCGGATTGCCGATGCGCACGCGCACCCCGTTGCTCAGTCGCTGCGTGGTCCACGGCTCGGCGTTGCCGTTACGCGTCACCAGCACGACATTGAACGGCACGCGCACCTTCTCGCCGAAGCGCCCCCGGTAGTCGGTGGGGAAATCGCGCAGGATGCCACGCTTGATCTGACGCCCCTGCACCTGCACGGCGACGGTCTCGGTCACCGTCAGCGCGCTGTCCTCGCCGATGCGGATGTTGCTGTGGAATTCGAGCACCCGCTCCTGCCCGGCAGCCGGCGGCGCGGCGAGCAGCAGCGCGAGGACCACAGCCCTCACAGCGTCACTTCCACCGGCTGGCGATCGTCGGTCTCGAAGAAAGGCAGCGGCCGGAAGCCGAACAGGCGCGCCACGATCACGTCGGGAAAGGTCTCCAGGCGCGTCAGGTACTGCTTCACTGCGCCGTTGTAGAAGCGCCGCGCGAATTGCAGGTGGTCCTCGACTTCGACCAGCTTCGCGGACAAGTCGCGGAAATTGGCGTCGGCCTTCAATTGCGGATAGTTCTCCTGCAGCAGGACGAGCTGCTGCAGCCGCGCGCCGAGCTCGCGCTCGAGGGCGAAGCGCGCCGCGCCTCGCTGCGACGCGAGCGCGTTGCCGCGCAGCTCGGTTACCGTCGCCAGGAGCGCCTGTTCGTACCCCGCGTACCCGCGCACCGCCTCGACCAGCTGCGGCACGAGGTCGGCGCGGCGCTTGAGCTGCACGTCGATGTCGGCGAAGCCCTGGCGCGCGAGGTTGCGCGCCGCGATCAGCCGGTTGTACAGCCAGACGCCGACGGCGAGGAAGACTGCCGCCGCCGCTAGCGCGATCCACATCGCAGTGGCGCGCCGAGCCTGGGGGCTGCTAGCGCTTTCGGAACATCGGGCGCCGCTGCGGCATGGCGACCGGGTTCTCGTCTTTGTGGCGGAAGCTGATGCGACCCCGCGTCAGGTCGTAGGGAGACATCTCCATCGTCACGCGATCGCCCGCGAGGATGCGGATGCGATTCTTGCGAACCTTGCCGCCCGCATACGCGAGCACCTGCGCGCCGTTGGTCAGCTCGACGCGGAACTGCGTGCTGGGGAGCACTTCCTGAACGACGCCTTCCATTTCCAGCATTTCTTCCTTGGCCATGACTCCAATCCGAGAATTGAGAGGCGGGCAGTATGCGCCCTAACGTCCGGGCGGACAAGGAGATTCTGGAATCCTAGGGCTTGCTTCGCGCAACCAGAAACAGCCGCCGGAAGGCAAACAGCGTGCGCCCGTCGGCCTGCGGCGGATACCAGGCGAGCACGCGCTTTCGATACGCGGCCTCGAATGCGTCGCGCTCGGCCCCTTCCAGGCGGTCGAGGAACTGCTTCAGCCAGGTGCCCTTGGTGTATTCGGCCACCGGGTTTTCGCCTTCGAGCACCTGCAGGTACTCCGTTTCCCAGACCTGCAACTCGGCGCAGCGCGGCTCGAGCAGCCGCCAGTAGAAGCCCGGCGCCGCCACCGGCTCCCGGCGCAGCACCGGTTCGAGCCGGGCGCGCCACGGGCCCTGCTCGATGGTTTCGGTGATCGAGGTATGCGAGGGCGCATTGAAGTTGCGCGGCATCTGCACCGCGAGCCATCCGCCCGCCGCCACTTTGTCGAGCAGGGCGGGAAAGAGCCGCTCATGGTCGTCGAGCCAGTGCAGCGCCGCGTTGCTGTAGAGCACGTCCACGGGCTGCGCCGGTTGCCAGGCGCCGATATCGCCCTGCACGAACTGCGCCTGCGGATGCGCGGCGCGCGCCCGCTCGAGCATCTCGGGCGAGCTGTCCACGCCGGTAAGCCTCGCATCCGGCCAGCGCGCGAGGAGCAGCGGCGCGAGGTTGCCCGCGCCGCAGCCCAGGTCGGCGACCGATGCCGGCGAGGCCGCCGGCACGCGCGCCAGCAGGTCCACTGCGGGACGCATGCGCTCGCCGGAGAATTTCAGGTATTGCGCCGGGTCCCAGCTCACGAGCAGACCCGGTTGCGTCCGCCCTTTTTTGCGCGATACAGCGCCTCGTCGGCGGCCTTCAGCACCTGCACCGGCGGCTGGCGCTCGACTTCGGGCTCGGCGGCGCCGATCGACACGGTCACCGACAGGAGCTTGGTGGGCGCGTGGTCGCCGCGCCGGCGGATGCCCGCTTCCTCGTGCCGCGGACGCTCTTCGCTGCGCACCGCCATCCGGTAGCGCTCGACGGCTGCCCGCGAGCGCTCGATAAAAGGCAGCGCTTCCTTCAGGCTGCGATCGGGAAAGAGCACGCTGAATTCCTCGCCGCCGTAGCGAAAGGCCATGCCCCCGCCGCCCACCTCCGCGAGGCGCGCTGCGACCAGCTTCAGGACCTGGTCGCCGATGTCGTGGCCGTGCGTATCGTTGAATTTCTTGAAATGATCGACGTCGATCATGGCGATCGTGTAGCGCGGTCCCAGGGCGCGCATCTGCTCGTCGAGCGCGCGCCGCCCGGGAAGCGCCGTCAGCTCGTCGCGAAACGCCAGTCGGTGCGACTCCTGCACGAACGCGACCAGCACCACCGCGCCGGCGGCGGAGAGGAAGGCGCCGAACACCCCGGGCGAAGCAGCCCACTCGGCGGCGACGAAGAAGGCGACCAGCGCCGCCGCGAGCCCCAGATCGAGCGGCGTATGCTTGGGCCAGGCCCGCCATACCGCGGCCACGAACGCGGCGCCGAACAGGATGCGCCCGGCGAGCGGCGTGGGCGGCGAGCGGAAGATCCAGTGCTCGAGCACGCCCTGCCAGGCGAGCCCCGAGAGCGCGCTCCGGCCCGCGGCCGCGATCCACAGGATGAGCAGCGCCTCGGCGCCGAGCAGCACCAGCCAGCGGTAGCTGCCGTGGTAGGCGACGCCGCGCTCGGGCAGCGCCATGGCGACGAGCGCGTTCAGCGGCACGAGCACGACGAGCGCCGTGTACACGGCCTTCTCCGCGAACCCGCCCAGGCCCTGCGCGTAGTCGTAGCCGGCATAGGCGGCGAGCAGCGAGGCGAGGAGCACGAGTGCGCGGCCGCGATTGAAGCGCAGCGCCAGCGCGACGCCGAGGACGAGGACGGCATAGGGCCCGAGCGTGCGCAACCCCGCCAGTCCCGGCGGCAGCGACGGCCCGACCCACACTGCGAGCCCCGCGGCGGCGAGGATCGCCGCGGGCGCGAGCGCCGGGCGGAGTTCGCTAGCTGCCAATGCGATCCGGCCTGAAGCCTACGTCGCAGACCTTGCCGCGCTGCGCGCGCTTGCCCATGTGCGCCGCAAGCTGCGCGGCATCGAGCGTCTCGACGGCGCGGTTCTTGCGCCGTATCCCGCTGACCACCAGCGCTTTGCCGTCGGTGGCGGCGACCGCGGCGAGCGTTTCCTTCTCCGGCAGGGCGAGCAGCTGCACGCCGACGCCGCCGTTCGGACGCTCGGGCACATCGTCGAGCGCGAAGACCAGCAGGCGCGCATCGGACGACAGCGCCGCAAGGTACTTGCCCGCATTCACCGGCGCGGGCGGCTGCGCGTGCGCGCCCTCGCCGACGTTCATGAAGTCCTTGCCCTGGCGCGTGCGCGACACGAGGTCGCCGAGCTTGCACACGAAGCCCAGGCCGGCGCTCGAGTTCATCAGCAGCTTCTGCCCGGGATCGCCGGACCCCATCCACACGATGTCGTCGGCGGAAGAGTGCACGAGCGTGTTGACCGGCGCACCGTCGCCGCGCCCGGTGGGCAGCGCGGCCGCTTCCAGGGTGAAGGTCTTGCCCGACTCGGCGAGCACGATCACCGCGTCGGTGGTCTTGCACTCCAGCGTCTGCAGCAGCCCGTCGCCGTCCTTGAAGGCCAGAGTGGAAACGTCCAGGTTGTGGCCGGTGCGCGCGCGCATCCAGCCCTTTTTCGACAGGATGACGGTGAGCGGCTCCTCGAGCACCGTGCGCTCGACCTGCGCGCGCTCCTCGGTCTTGATGAGCGTGCGACGCGCGTCGCCGTAGAGCCTGGCATCCGCGTCGAGCTCGCGCACGACGAGCTTCTTCAGCTCCTTGTCATTGCCGAGGATGGACTTCAGGTCCTTCCTCTCGGCCTCGAGCGTCTTCCTTTCGTCGTTCAGCTTCACGCCGTCGAGCTTGGTCAGCTGCCCGAGGCGGATGTTGACGATGTCCTCGGCCTGGCGCTCGCTGAACTTCCATTTCGCCATCATCTTCTGCTTGGCCTCGGCCGGATCATCCGATGCGCGGATCAGCTGGATGATCTCGTCGATGCGCACGTAGGCGAGCAGCCGCCCGAGCACGATGTGCAGCCGCGCCTCGCACTTGTCGAGGCGGTGCTCGGTGCGCCGGCGCACCGTCTGCAGGCGCCACTCGCCCCACTCGCGCAGGATCTCGGCCAGGCCCTTGGTCTCCGGCAGGCCGTCGAGGCCGAGCCAGGTCATGTTCACCGCGTAGCGGGTCTCGAGCGAGGTGCGCGCCAGCAGCGCCGCCATCAGCTCTTCCGGCTTCTGGCGCGAGGAGCGCGGCTCGATCACCAGCCGCAGCTTCGAGCGGCGGTCGCTCTCGTCGCGCACCCCGCCCTGGTCGATCTGGTCGAGGATGAACTGCTTCAGGCGCTTTTGCTCCTGCGAGACCTCCTTCTTCCCCAGGCCCGGCCGGGGATTGGCCAGGGCCTCGATTTCCTCCATCACCTGCCGCACGGAGACGCCGTGCGGCAGCTCGGTGACGACGACGCGCCACTGCCCGCGCGCGAGCTGCTCGGTTTCCCACTTGCACTTGACGAGCAGCGAGCCGCGTCCCGTCGCATAGGCCTGGCGGATCTCCTCGGCCGGCGAAATGACCTGGCCGCCGCCGGGGAAATCGGGGCCGGGCAGGAGCTCGAGAAGCTCGTCGAGCTTCGCCCGCGGATGCCTGATGACGTGCGCGGCGGCGGCGGCGACTTCCTTCAGGTTGTGCGAAGGAATGCGCGTGGAGAAGCCGACCGGGATGCCGAACGACCCGTTCAGGAGGCCGAACGGCAGGCGCGCGGGCAGCAGCACCGGCTCCTCGAACTTGCCGTCGTAGTTTTTCGCGAAATCGACGGTGCCCTCGCCGATCTCGGCGAGCATCAGCTCGGCATAGCGCGAGAGCTTCGCCTCGGTGTAGCGGTAGGCCGCCGCCGAATCGCCGTCGCGCGAGCCGAAGTTGCCCTGGCCGTCGATGAGCGGGTAGCGCATGGAAAAGGGCTGCGCGAGGTGCACCAGCGCCTCGTAGGTCGAGGCGTCGCCGTGCGGGTGGTACTTGCCGAGCACCTCACCGACGAAGCGCGCGCACTTGGCGAACCCCGGCGCGGCGGCATCGCCCATGGCGTAGAGGATGCGGCGCTGCACCGGCTTCAGCCCGTCGGCGATCTCGGGCAGCGCGCGCGACTTGACGGTGGACACGGCGTAGCCGAGGTACGCCTGCGAGGCGTGGTGCTCGATGGGCGCCGCGTCGTCGCCGTTTTCGGGAGTGAAGAGGTCGGGAGTCTGGGTATCCATGGTCAGTCGAAGAGGTCTAGTTGCTTGTCGGCCATCGCGACGGCGAGCTCCACCGCCTTTTTCGCCTTTTCCAGGTCATCGCCCGCGCCCGCCTTGCCGGCGGCTTCCCAGGTATAGCGGCCCTGCGCGGCGAGCGTCACCTTTCCCAGCTTCTGCTTGCCGAGCCAGTACACGTGCCCTTTGTAGGCGCGCTCCCAGAACGGCTTGAGCTTCTTCCTGGGCATAGGCCTAAATGGGGACTGTCCCCATTTTCCGAACCGCAGGAAAATGGGGACAGTCCCTAGACATCGGCCTCCACGCTCTTCCAGTGCTCGCGCATCCAGTTGCGCCGCCCTTCGGCCTCGCCCGAATCCATGAGGAGCTCGAACGTCGCGCGTGCCTTCTTCAGCTGCCTGGCGTCGAGCTGCATGCGCACCAGGCGCCGCGTGTCCGGGTTCATCGTCGTTTCCCACAGCTGCTCGGGGCTCATCTCGCCCAGGCCCTTGAAGCGTGAGATCTCCCATGAGCCGTCCTTCACCTTTTCCTTCTTCAACGCGGCGAGCGCCTCCTCGAGCTCGTCCTCGTCGAGGCAGTACAGGCGCCGCGCCGGCTTGCCCTTGCCCTGCGCCGGCACCTCCACCTTGAAGAGCGGCGGCTGCGCCACGTAAACGTGCCCGGCCTCCACGAGCTTGGGTGCGTGCATGAAGAAGAAGGTGAGGAGCAGCGCCTGGATGTGCCCGCCGTCGACGTCGGCGTC
>JAOUGZ010000401.1 GCA_029865405.1 Betaproteobacteria bacterium | reverse complement strand
ACGAGTTCTTCGTCACCAACGTGGCCACGGTGACGACTACCACGGGCACCACCTCTCAGCAGACCCCGACGGTCACCGTGGCGCCTTTCTTCTCCGGGATCATGCTTGACGTCACGCCGCAGATCGATCAGCTCAACAACATCACGCTGCACATCCACCCGTCGATCAGCGAGGTGACGGAGTCGCGGCGGGTGGTGGACCTGGGCGGCAGCATTCCTTCGATCACGCTGCCGCTCGCCAAGTCGGCGGTGAACGAGTCCGACACGGTGGTGCGGGTCACCGACGGCAATATCGTCGCCATCGGCGGATTGATGAGCGTGGATGTGCGCGACGGCCGCACCGGCATTCCGGGCGTGGCCGACGCGAACGTGCTGCTGCGCAATTCCGATCGCCAGGCGCGCAAACGCGAGATCGTGATTCTGCTCAAGCCGACCATCATCCAGAACGACGCCAGCTGGGGACAGGACCTGCGCGATACGCGCGAGCGCCTGGAGCGCTTCATTCCGCAGCGTCCGGCGCAGGAAGCCGGCCCGCGGTGAACTATTTCAGGCATTTCGGCCTGCGCGAAGCGCCTTTCGGCATCACGCCGGATACCAGCTTCTTCTACGCCTGCCGCAGCACGCAGGAAGCGCTCAATACGCTGCTGATCGCCGTAGGCAATGGCGAGGGATTCATCAAGATCACGGGCGAGGTGGGAACCGGCAAAACGCTGCTGTGCCGAAAATTTCTTGCCACTCTGGACACGGGCTGGGTGAGCGCCTATATCCCGAACCCCAATCTGGAGCCACGCGCCCTGGTACTGGCCATTGCCGAAGAGCTCGCCGTCAAGGTGGAGCCCGACGTGGACCAGCACCATCTACTGCGTGGCATCACGCGCGTCCTGCTCGAGCACGCGCGTCACGGCCGGCGCGTGGTCCTGTGCATGGACGAAAGCCAGGGCATGCCGCTCGAAACGCTGGAAACCATGCGCCTGCTGACCAACCTGGAAACCGAAAAGCGCAAGCTCCTGCAGGTGGTCCTTTTCGGCCAGCCGGAACTCGACCGCAGGCTGGCCTCCGAGTCGATTCGTCAGTTGCGGCAGCGAATCACCTTCCAGTACGCTCTTCGCGGGCTGCAGAGGGATGAGATCGGGGCCTACGTCGAGCATCGACTGGCGATCGCCGGGCTCGTGGGCGCCACGCTGTTCGACCGCAGTGCGCTGCGCGCGCTGCACCGGGCGAGCCGCGGCGTGCCACGACTCGTCAACATCCTTGCGCACAAGGCGCTGTTGCTCGTATTCGGCGAGGGCGGACGCAGCGTGTCGCGCCGTCACGTGCACGTGGCGGCGCTCGACACGCCGGCAGCGGCTCCGGTCAGCGGCTGGTGGTGGCCGCGGCTACGTCATAGCCGAGCGGCAGACTAGGCGCGAGCCATGAGCATCATCAACAAGATGCTGCAGGAGCTCGATCGCCGTCACGCGCGAGCGGCGCCGCCGGGGCAATCGCTGCACCCTGAGGTGCGCGCCGTTCGCGGCGTGCGCGGGTCGGGCGAGTGGTTCTGGCGCGTCGTGGCCGGCCTTATGCTCGTCGCGGCGGCGTGGACGCTCTGGGTGGTGTATCAGCTGCAGCCGCGCTCGATCGCGACAGAGCTTGCCGAGCGCGCAGCGGACGACTCTCGCCGGCGTGTCGTCGCCGCACCCGCGCAGCCGACATCTGTGGCCGAGGCGACCTTGGTGGCTGCGCCCGTGGGCGGGCGACCGGCAATCCCGGCCGAGACGGTGACAGCAAAGCCGGCACCGGAGAAGCTTGCTGCACCGATCGAGATCCTGCGTCTGGCGCTGGCGATTGACACGCCGCTTGCGCCCCGCCCGGCGCGACAGCCAGCCCCGGCGAAAGCTGAAGTCCGCAGCAATGACGCGGCTGCGCCGCGGGCGCGTCCCGAAGCCGTACGCATCGCGCAGCCACGCATCGAAAAGCGCGAGCGCGATCGCACGCCCACCGAGCGTGCGGAGGAACACTTCCGCCGCGCCGCGCAGATGCTGGAGCAGGGGCGCGTTGCCAACGCGATGGACGCCCTGCGCGCGGCACTGGACGCGGACCACGCGCACCAAGCCGCACGCCAGACCCTGGTCGCGCTCTATATCGAGCAGCGACGCATCGATGACGCGCGGCGGCACTTGCAGGAAGGGCTCGCGTTCAATCCCGGTTATGCGCCGTTCGCGGTCGCGCTCGCCCGCATTCATGTGGATCGCGGCGAGTTTCCCGCGGCGCTCGCGGTGCTCGAGAAAGCAGCGGCTGCCGGACACGGTAATGCGGATTTTCATGCCCTGCACGGAGCCGTGCTGCAGCGCCTGGGGCGCCACGCCCCGGCGGCCGACGCGTACCGGTTGGCCTTGGGCGCCGGCCCGCAAAGCGGCGCGGCCTGGGTCGGCCTGGCAATCTCTCTGGAAGCGCAGGGCAATCTGCCCGAAGCGGCGGAGGCATTCCGCCGCGGCATGGCTTCAGGATCGCTGACGGACGACGTGCGGGCGTACGCGGATCAGCGCGTTCGCCAATTGCAGTAGGTCAGGCAGCGCTCGAGGCGCCCTCGCCGACCTGTTCCAGGCGGTAGCCGTAGTTGTAGATCGGCACCACGCGAAAGCCGGTTTCAGCACGCAAGTCGAGTTTCTTGCGCACCTGGCTCACATGCGTGTCCACGGTGCGCGTGACGAGGTCGCCGCTGCGGCCCCATACCGATTCCTGCAGATGGCCGCGCGACAGCAGTCGGCCCAGGTTGCGGAACAGGACTACCGTCAGCTCGAACTCCTTCGGCGTGAGCTCGATCTTTTCGCCGTTGCGGCGCACTTCGCTCTTGGCTGTGTCGATTTCGAAAGGGGGAAACGAGAGAAGCTTTTCTTCCTCGCGCGGATACGCGCGACGCAGCAGCGCATGCACCCGTGCAACCGTCTCCTGCCGCCGGACTGGCTTGATCATGTAGTCATCCGCGCCGTTTTCCAGCGCGAATACGATGTCCTGCTCGGCGTCACGCACCGTCACGAACAGAACCGGCACTTGCTTCGACACGTTCGAGCGCAGCCACATCAGCACATCCACGCCCGACACGTCCGGCACCTGCCAGTCGATGACGAACAGATCGAAGCTCTCCCGTCCGGCGTGCTTCATGGCGTCGCGGCCGCTCAGGTAGCCGTGCACGTCGTGCCCGTCGTCGGCCAGCCAGCGCTTGAGCAGCGCCAGCTGATCCGGATCATCCTCGAGTATTGATATCCGCAAGCTAGACTCCCTTCGGGAAGAATCATACTGCCAGCCGCCCGGGAACCCCAAGTGCTGTGGCAGAATCGCGACACCCCCCGAATCGCCATGCGTATAGCCTTGCTGGGCGCGGGCACGATCGCCCGCCTCGTCCTCGAACACCTCCGACGCGGGGATCTCCCCGGCATCGAGGTGGTCGGCATCGGCGCGCGCAGCGCGGCATCGCGTGGCGCCGGCCTGGCTGAAGCGCACGCGCTGCCGTTTGTCCTCGGCGGCGATGCCCTGCTCGCACTCCGCCCTCAGGTCATCGTCGAGGCAGCCTCCCACGAGGCGGTGCGCGAGCATCTGGTGCGATTTCTGGAGGCCGGTACGAGCGTGGTAGTCCTGTCGGCCGGGGCGCTGGCTGAAGATCGCCTGCGCGAGGCGGCGGAGGGAGCGGCTCGTCGCAGCGGGGCGCA
>JAOUGZ010000402.1 GCA_029865405.1 Betaproteobacteria bacterium | reverse complement strand
TGGCGTAGAGCTGCTGCACGCGGATGCCGCGCGCGCGCATCGCCTCGCGCAGCGCCGGCGGCAGGTACTCGGCGCCGACGATCGCCTTCTTCAGCGACGACACGTCGGCCTTCAACTCATCGGCCTTCTCCACGATGAGCTTGAGGAACGACGGGGTGCCGCCGTAACCCGTGACCTTCAGATCGCGGATTGCCGCCGCCTGCATCTCCGTCTGCCCCGTGCCGCCCGGAACCACGGTGCAACCTACGGCAAGCGCACCGTGCTCGACCATCGAGGCCGCGGGCGTGAAGTGATACGAGAACGCGTTCAGCACCAGGTCGCCGGGCCGCAAGCCCGCGGCGTACAGCGAGCGCGCGGTGCGCCAGTAATCCTTGCCCTGCCCCTCAGGGTCGTACACGGGTCCGGGCGACGCGAAGAGCTTCGCCAGCTTCTCCAGCGGCGTGGCGTTCAAGCCGCCGAGCGGCGGCAGCGCCTTTTGCAGTTCCGCCAGATCGGACTTGCGCGTTACCGGCAGCCTGGCGAGCGCCGCGCGCGTGGTCACGGCAGCGGCATCGACATCCTTCAGGATGCGGGCCCACCCGGGCGCTTTCTGCTTCGCGTGCGCGAGATGCTTGGGCAGCGCCGCCATCAGGGCCGCCTCGCGCTCTGCCGTGGAGCGGGTCTCCAGTGCGTCGTAATACTGGCTCAGAGCCAACGCTTCCTTCTGCGGTAGGACTTCACGTCGCGGAAGCTCTTGCGCCCGCCCGAGGAAAAGCCGAGGTAGAACTCCTTCACGTCCTCGTTCTCGGCGAGCGACTTGCCGACGCCATCCATCACCACGCGGCCGTTCTCCAGGATGTAGCCGTAGTCGGCGTACCTGAGGGCGATGTTGGTATTCTGCTCGGCGAGCAAGAAGCTCACCTTCTCCTTCTGGTTGAGGCTCTTCACGATCTCGAAGATCTCCTCGACGAGCTGCGGCGCGAGGCCCATCGAGGGCTCGTCGAGCAGGATCATCTTCGGGCGCGCCATCAGCGCTCGGCCGATGGCGGTCATCTGCTGCTCGCCGCCCGAGGTGTAGCCCGACTGCGCCTTTCTGCGCTCCTTCAGGCGCGGAAAGTAGCTGTAGACCTTCTCCAGGTCGGCGTCGAGGTTCACGCCGCCGCGCGTGTAGGCGCCGGTGAGCAGGTTCTCTTCGACCGTGAGGTGCTGGAAGCAGTGCCGTCCTTCCATCACCTGGCAGATGCCGCGCTTCACCAGCTCCGACGGATTCAGCTTGTCGATGCGCTGGCCGCGGAACTCGATGTAACCCTTGGTGACGTCGCCGCGCTCGGCGCGCAGCAGGTTGGAAATGGCCTTCAGCGTGGTGGTCTTGCCGGCGCCGTTGGCGCCGAGCAGCGCCACGATCTGGCCCTCTTGCACCTGCAGGGACACGCCCCGCAGGACGAGGATCACGTGGTCGTAGATGACCTCGACGTTGCTGACCGAGAGGTAGGCCTCGGTCTTTGCCTGCGGTGCCGGCACTGCGGACATTGGGGCTCCACACGTAAAGAGGGGGAAGGCGCGCCTCCCCCCTCTCGGGCTGCTCTATCGCGTCACGGCGCTCAGCAGTCGCGCGGCGTGATGCCCTTCTCCTTCGCGTAGGCGGCCGCGGACTCCTCGATCATCGGCCGCACGATCGACTGGTCGGATTCGATCCAGCCCGAGACGACGTTCCACTTCCCGCCGTCCCACTGCATGAACTTGACCGCGCCGCCGCCCTCGTGGTCCTTGCAGGACACCTTCAGCGGCTGCATCAGATCGGTCGCGCCCAGCACCTTCAGGCGCTTGTCATCGATGTTCAGGTTCTCGATGCCCCAGCGAATCTGCTCGCCCGTCATCGGCTTCCCCTTGCCAAAATTCGCCTGTGCCGTGCGGATGGCCTCCACGGTAACGATGCCGTGCACGACACCACGTGTGTGGTATATCGAGCCCACGCGCGACTTGTCGTCCATTTCCCCTTGGCCCTTGCCGTAGACGTACTTCAGGATGTCCTTCATCGCCAAGTGCTGCGTGCCCGGCAGGTTGAACGCCGCGGCGTAGTAGCCCTTGGCCGCGTCGCCCGCGGGAATCACGTCCTCCTCCGCGCCGGACCACCACACACCGAGGATCTTCTCGCGCGGGAAACCGGAGCGCGCCGCGGTCTTGAGCGCTGTCGGGTTCATCACGCCCCAGCCGCGCAGGATCACCCAGTCGGGCCGGAGTTGGCGGATCTGCAGCCACTGCGACTGCTGCTCGTTGCCGGGATGCGGCACGGCGATGTGCGTGACCTGGAAGCCGTATTTCTTCGCCTGCACGTCGAGCACCGGGATCGTTTCCTTGCCGTAGGCCGAGTCGTGATACAGGTTCGCGATCTTCTTGCCCTTGAGCTTGTCCATCCCGCCTTCCTTCTGGCCGATGAACTTGATCTTGGCGGTGTTCTGCGACCAGTAGTTGGTGATCAGCGGGAAGATGTACGGGAACACGCGCCCGTCGGAAGCGTCGGTCCGGCCATAGCCCATGGAGATCACCGGGATCTTGTCAGCGGTCGCTTTCTCGATCAGCGAGTAGGTAATGCCGGTGGACAGCGGATGGATGACCGTCGCGCCCGTCGGTCCCTTGTTCTTCGAGCGCTCGTAGCACTCGACGCCGCGCGCGTTGTTGTACTCGGTCTCGCACTTCTCCCAGGTAAGCTTGACGCCGTTCACGCCGCCGTCGCGCTCGTTGATCAGCTTGAAGTAGTCCAGCATCCCGCCGAAGATGCCTGACCCTCCGGGTGCGTACGGACCCACCCAGTAGCCGTTGGCGGGCACGAATTGCTCTTTGGCCTGCGCCAAGGCAGCACCGGAGAACCCGGCCGCCAGTGCAAGTGCAAAGGCGAAAGTGGTGCGTTTCATTTGGTCTCCTCCTTCATTATTCGGCCCCGCGGAACCGCCAGGAGCCTGATCCATATAGTGGAACTGCCAGTATAGCCAATCTATTCCGAGTGTCTAGTGCGGGAACGGCCACAGACGCAGCTTCTCTTTTGCGATCTGCCACAGGCGCGCCAGGCCGTGGGGCTCGACGATGAGAAAGAAGACGATTAGCCCGCCGAAGATCATCAGCTCAAGGTTGGAGATGATGGCGTGGGAGATCTCCAGCCCGAAGGTGTGCGAAATCGCGCCGAACAGCACGCTGAGGAAGATGGGCATCAGGATGATGAAGGCGGCACCGAGAAACGAGCCGAGTATCGAGCCCACCCCGCCGATGATGATCATGAACAGAATCCGGAACGACAGGTCCAGCGTGAAGGCCTCGGGCTCCACCGTGCCGAGGTAGGTGTAGGCATACAGCGCGCCCGCCACGCCGCAGTAGAACGAGCTGATCGCGAAGGCGAGGAGCTTGGTCTTCATCATCGGAATGCCGATCACGCTCGCCGCCACGTCCATGTCGCGCACCGCCATGAAGGCGCGGCCGGTCTCGCTGCGCATCAGGTTCTTCGCGAGCAGCGCGAGCACCGACACGATGACGAGCGTGAGCAGGTACTTGGACTGCGGCGTGTCGAATTCATAACCGAGGATTTCGACGGTCTGCGCCGTGATCACCCCGGAGGGGCTGTCGTTGGTGAACCAACCGATGCGCTGGATCGCCCACAGCACGAAAAACTGGCAGGCCAATGTCGCCACTGCGAGGTAAAAGCCCTTGATGCGCA
>JAOUGZ010000400.1 GCA_029865405.1 Betaproteobacteria bacterium | reverse complement strand
CGGCCGAGTCCTGCGTCGGGTAGATCTCGAGGCCGCCCCGCTCGTTCCATTTTACGCGCAGGAATTCGCGCCGCGCGTCGGGCTCGGGCCAATCGAAGTCGGCGCGCGCCGCCACCGCGCGCGGCTGCACCGCGGCGACGCCCTGCGTCTTGAGCAGGAATGGCCGCACGAAGATGAGGAAGGTGACGAAGGAGGACACCGGGTTGCCGGGCAGGCCGATGAACGCCGCCGCGCCCACCTTGCCGAAGGCGAGCGGCCGTCCGGGCTTCATGGCGATCTTCCACATCAGCAGCGATCCCTCGGCTTCGACCGCGGGCTTGACGAAATCGGCATCGCCCACCGACACGCCGCCGGAGGTCACGATGACGTCGCACTCGGCGGCGGCGCGCTTCAGCACCGCGCGCGTGTCCTCGAGGGTGTCGGGCACGATGCCGTAGTCGCGCACCTCGCAGCCGAAGGTCGCCGCCAGCCCGTTCAGGGTGAAGCGGTTGGAGTTGTAGATCCGCCCCGGCGGCAGCGGGTCGCCCGGCATCACCAGCTCGTCGCCCGTGAAGAACAGGCCCATGCGCACGCGCCGGTAGAGCGGCAGCGACTTGATGCCGACCGAGGCCGCGAGCCCCGTGTCCTGGGGCCTGAGGCGAATCCCCGCGGCGAGCACCTGCGCGCCTTTCGCGATGTCGCTCGCGCGGCGCCGGATCCAGGCGTCCCTCTCCGGCACTTTCTTCACCACCACGGCGTCGCCGTCGGCGGCGCAGAACTCCTGCATGACGACGGCGTCCGCCCCTTGCGGAATCGGCGCCCCGGTGAAGATGCGCGCCGCCGTGCCGGGCGCGAGCGCCTTGCCCACCGACCCCGCCATGATGCGCTGCGTGACTTTCAGCTTCGTGTCGGGCGCTTTCACGTCCGCGGTGCGCACGGCATAGCCGTCCATGGCGCTGTTGTCCATCGGCGGCACGTCCATGGTGGAGGCTTGCGCGCGTGCGAGCACGCGCCCTGTGGCTTCGAGCGTCGGCACCTGCTCCACCTCGGCCACAGCTCGCGCGCCCGCGAGCAGCACTTCCAGCGCCTCGTCGACCGTGAGCAGTCCCTTGTTCATGCGAGCTTGAGATGCTTCACGATGAATTCGGCGATTCCGGGGTCGTCGTTGAGATCCAGCAGTGGCAGCTTCGTCTCCAGCCTGGTGTCGCTTGCCACCGCCACGATGTGCGGATCCTGCGGGTGCAGAAGCCCTTCACCCGTGACCGCGCGCCACACCTCGAGCTTCGGGATCGGCGCGTGCTTGAAGCCCTCGACGATCAGCAGGTCGCAGGGCGAGAGGTGCCGCACCTGTTCCTCGAACGAGGGCTCCCGCGCGCCGCGCAGCTCGTGCATCAGCACCCAGCGCCGCGAGGAGGTCACCAGCACCTCCGAAGCACCCGCATGCCGGTGGCGGTACGAGTCCTTGCCGGGATGGTCGACATCGAACGTGTGGTGCGCATGCTTGATGAGCGACACGCGCAGGCCACGCGCGACAAAGCGCGGGATCAGCTTCTCGATGAGCGTGGTCTTGCCGCTGCCCGACCAGCCGGCGAAGCCGAAGGTCTTCATACCAGCACCATCTTCGCGCCGGCCACGCCAAGCACCACCGCAAGCACGCGGCGCACTACGGGGTTGGCGAAACGTCGGCTGCCGTACTCGGCGCCGAGCCAGCCGCCCACGACGACAACGGCGGCGAGCACCCACGTCGCCTGCGGCAGCACGGCGGTCCCGGCGACGAAGCCCGCCGCCAGCCCGGCGAGCGAATTGACGAGAATGAAGGGCGCGGCCACCGCGGAGGTCTGCTTGGTTCCGGCCCAGCCAAGCATCAGCACCAGCGGGCTGAGGAAGATGCCGCCGCCCACGCCGGTCAGCCCCGCGAGCAGGCCCATCGCCGCGCCGCTCGCCATGGCGAGCGGGATCGCCGGATTGCGCACCGCGCGCATCTCGTCGCCAGCGCGAAAGCTGCGCCAGAGTTGCCAGCCCGCATAGACGAGCACGAAACCAACGACGACCTTGTAGATCTGCCCCGGCAGCGTGATCGCGCCCCCCAGGTAGGCGAACGGGATCGACACGGCGGCGAACGGCCAGAACAGCCGCCAGCGGAAATGCCCGGCGCGCCAGAACTTCCAGGTGGCGAGCGAGGACACGAGCACGTTCAGCGTCAGCGCGATGGGGCGCATCTCCGTTGGCGCAAGGCCGGCGAGCGCCATGGCGGCGATGTAGGCGGAAGCGCCGCCGTGGCCGACCGAAGCGTAGACGAAGGCGGCCAGCAGCATCGCGCCGGCCAGGACAAGGAGGATCGCGTCATCCACGGCCTTCGTTATGTATCACAGCTTGGCGTTGGGAAAGAAAAGCTGCTCGCCCCCGATCCGGTAGGCGGCGATGGCGGCCTGTCCCTCCCGCGACACGAGCCAGTCGATGAACGCCTGGCCCAGCTTGCGCTCGACGTGCGGATGCTTCGCCGGGTTGACCAGCATCACGCCGTACTGGTTGAACAGGCGCCGGTCGCCCTGGACCGCGATGGCCAGCTCGCCGCGGTTCCTGAACGAGAGCCAGGTCGCGCGGTCGGTGAGCACGTAGGCATTCATGCCCGACGCCGTGTTCAGCGTCGGCCCCATGGCGGAGCCCGTATCGCGATACCAGGGGCCCTTGGCGGTTGCGATGTCGATACCGGCCGCCTGCCAAAGCTGCAGCTCGGCGTAGTGCGTGCCGCTGCGATCGCCGCGCGAGGCGAAGGGCGCCTGCGCTGCCCGGATTTTCCGCAGTGCGGCCGCGACGTCGGTGCCGCCGGCGATCCCGGCCGGGTCGGACTTCGGCCCGACCAGTACAAAGTCGTTGTACATCACCTCGACGCGCTTTACGCCGTGGCCTTCGGCGACGAATTTCTCCTCGAGCGCCCTGGCGTGCACGAACACGACGTCGGCGTCGCCGCGGCGACCCGCATCCAGCGCCTGCCCGGTACCGAGCGCCACCACGCGCACCTGGGCGCCGGTCTTGCGCTCGAAGAGAGGCAGCAGGTGCCGGAACAGTCCGGACTGCTCGGTGGACGTGGTGGAGGCGACGGTGATGTAGCCCGTCTGCGCCTGCGCTGAGGCGCAGACCAGCGCGCCGAGCAGTACTTTCGTCGTCATGCCCAAGGCAGTTCTCCTTTGACGAAGGCCGCCGCCTCGGTGGTGGCCGGGAGAGGAAAGAAACGCTCGATGGGCGCGCGCTCCACCACGTGCCCCTGATGCAGGTAGATCACCTCGTCGCCCAGGCGCCGCGCCTGGCCCAGGCTGTGCGTCGACATGACGATCTTGGTGCCGGCGGCGTCAAAGGCGCGGATGATGTTCTCGATCTCGCGCGTCGCGCCAGGATCGAGGCTCGCGGTCGGTTCGTCGAGGAACAGCACCTCGGGGTGCAGCGCCCAGGCGCGCGCCAGCGCCAGGCGCTGCTGCTCGCCGCCGGAGAGCACGCGTGCCGGGCGCGCGGCGGCCGCGAGCAGCCCGACCTCGGCGAGCGCCTCGCGCGCCAGGCGCTCGCGGCTCGCCGGCGCGACGCCCGCGGCCTGCAGCGCGTAGTCGACGTTGGCAAGCGCCGAGCGGCGCAGCATCACCGGGCGCTGGAAAACCATGGCCTGGCGGCGGCGCGCGCCGACGGTGTTCCATACCACCCGGCCTGCGCTCGGCGCG
>JAOUGZ010000399.1 GCA_029865405.1 Betaproteobacteria bacterium | reverse complement strand
TGCCGACTCTTGCAGTCAGGGTCTTGCCCGCCGCCGGTCTTTCCGGGGAGGCCTTGGCCTGGGAGGTCTTGGCCGATGCTGAACCTTTCGATGCAGGCTTGGCCATCGGCGTGGCCGCCGTTTTCTTGGCGTGCTTGTCGTCCGCACTGGCCTTGCCGGCGGCCTTGTTCGGTTTGGCGGGAGCGGGTTTCTTGGCAGTCATGCACATCCTCGGCGTGGGTCAGGGCGGGAGGCGCCGCGCGCGCGGCGCGGCGGCGCTTGCCAAGCGAGGCATCGCGCCGCCGGGCGCGCATGCGGCGGCCTCTTGGCGGAGAAGGGGAGAGTCCACGGACAAGCTATCGTGACCGTCGAATGCGTGCAGCCCTTGCGGGGAGGGTTGGCCGATGTGTTGGGACCCGTGTCGCGGGTGGCCGGAGCCCGGAGGTACTGCTGTCACTCTTGCCGTAGCAACAAACATTGAATTATCGCCGATGAACCAACCATCGTCAAAGCGAGCTCGATTCCGCCTGTGCCCGACGGCTCTCATCGATGCGCTGACGCAACTGGACGATGCGGCCCTGGGTGCGGCGGTATTCGACTGCCGCGAGCGGGTCGGTCGCGTATCGGGCCGCAAGGTCCCGTTGCTGCGCCTCCAGTTTCGCCAGCATCTGACCGTCCAGCAGAACTCGAAGGTCAGCCGGGCTGGCGTCGAAGTCCTCGCCATCGCCGAGCCGCAAACGAGCGAGCGCGTCCGACAGCGCGCTATCGGCCTCGAGTGCGGTCCGCACCGCCGCCCAGGGTCGAGGGCCGTGCTCGACGACATCGCGCTCGAGCCACGCAACCAGCTCGCCATGGGGTGGCCCGAGTGCGTGCAGCAATTCGTGGTCCTCTGCGGTGAGCTGGTCCCACCAAGCCGGCTGGGTAAGAAGCAAATGCAGGACCCGGTCGATCGGGCTGCGCGGAGGCCGCCGGCTCGCCGCAAGGCCGTCGGATCGCGCCCTGGGCCCACGCCGCGGGGGCCCGACCGAGAGTGCTGCTGCCGCGGGATCTGCCGAGCCGCCCAACGCCCACAGCTGCAGCAAGTCGCCGTCGGCCATCGCCGCCACCTTGGCGATTTCGGAGCGCATCTGCCGTTTGAGCGCACCCTCGGGCAGGGCCGACCAGAGCGGCCGGGCGTGCCCAAGGAAGCGTGCGCGGCCCTCTGGCGTGCCAAGCTCGCAGCCCTCGCGCGCCACGTCGATCATCTGCCTTGACAGCGGTGTGGCATCGGCAACCAGGCGCTCGAATGCCGATGTGCCTTCGGCGCGGACGAAGGAGTCTGGATCATGTTCGGGTGGCAGAAACAGGAACCGGATCGTGCGCAGATCGGTCGCATGAGGCAGGGCCGCCTCAAGGGCCCGCGTCGCGGCGCGGCGACCGGCCGCGTCACCGTCGAAGCTGAACACGATCGCGTCCGTGAAGCGAAACAGTTTGCGGACATGGTCTTCGGTACACGCAGTGCCGAGCGTGGCAACCGCATTGTCGAAACCCATCTGAGCCAGCGCAACGACGTCCATGTAGCCTTCGACGACCAGCGCGTAGCCACGCGCCCGGATGCCCGTGCGTGACTCATGCAATCCGTACAACTCGCGACCCTTGACGAACACGGGCGTTTCCGGCGAGTTGAGGTACTTGGGCTCGCCGTGATCGAGCACGCGACCGCCAAAGCCGATCGTCTCCCCCTTGACCGACCTGATCGGGAACATCACGCGGTCCCGGAAACGATCGTAGCGCTTTCGCTCAGCCTCGCCGTCGCCTTGCGCGATGACCAGCCCCGATTCAACGAGCAGCGGGTCGTCGTAGTGCGCGAACGCGCTCGCAAGCGCATGCCACCCCTCCGGCGCGTACCCGAGCCCGAAACGCGCCGCGATCTCACCCGTCAGACCGCGGCCCTTGAAGTACGAGATTGCACGCGGACTGTCCTTGAGCTGTCGTCGGTAATGATCGGCGGCTCGCCCCAACACCTCGGTCAGCGTCGCCGCGCGTTCATGAGACTGCGCGGCCGCTCGACGATCGTCCTCGGAACGGGCGTCATCGGGGACCGACAGCCCGACCTGTCCAGCCAGGTCATTCACTGCGTCGCGAAAGCTCGCGCCGGTATGTTCGGTCAGGAAACGGATTGCGTCGCCTGAGGCACCACATCCGAAGCAGTAATAGAACTGCTTGCTCGGACTGACAGAGAAGCTGGGAGACTTCTCGCCATGGAATGGGCACAGGCCCATGAGGTTGGCGCCGCCCTTCTTGAGCTGCACATGGCGCCCGATCACGTCGACGATGTCGACGCGAGACAGCAGTTCGGCGATGAAGCCCGGCGGAATCACCGAAGCGAGTCTAGGGCCTGCGCGTCACGTTCTGCCGCGCTGCCATGGTGGCCGATCGCAGCGCGTCCCGACGCCCGCGGCGTCGCGCGGCTAGATCGCGAAGTCCGCCAGTTTCTTGCCGGTAGCCAGGGCTGCCTTAAGCCAACGAGGCTGAAGGCCACGGCCACTCCAAGTATCACCGGTCGCCTTGTTGCGGTATTTGGGGGCGACCTTGCCGGTCGATTTTCCCGATCCGGCCGACTTCGCCTTTCGCGCAGTCACGTCGGAAACGGTCAAACCGTGCTCGGCCATCAGCGCCTTGATTTGTGCGATCGCGCTTTCGCGACTCTCGCGTTGGGCATCGGCAATCTGCTTGTCGAGCGCAGCACGTTGTGCCATCAATTCCTTCAGTTCGGCCATGGTCGGTTTCCAGGAGGAGGATCGGAGGTATCGAATATACCGCAGGTACTCGAACTGCAAACCAGGGGATTATTTGTAGCCGACGCGGTCGAGCATCTGTTGAATCTTCACCTGGTTCATTCCCACCACCGACACTGGAATCGTTTCACTCTTGAACCTGCCGAGTACTGACAGGGCTGGATTGCTTACCCTGACGCTTGCCACCGCAGGCCATTCGTTGTTGCCATCGGCAAAATAGACTTGGGCTGCATCACTGGCCAGATACTCGATGAATCGGAGGGCGGCCTTCCGGTTCTTGGCATGGCGCGCGACCGCAGCTCCTGCGATGTTCACGTGGGTGCCATAGGTCGCTTGATTCGGGAAGACGACGCCCACTTTATCCATGATCGCTTTGGCCTCTGGCTTTTCCGACCGCATCAACCTTGCCAGGTAATAGGTGTTCGTCAGTGCGACCGCACATTCCCCGCTCGCTACTGCAGTGATCTGGTCGGTATCACCGCCCTTGGGCGAGCGCGCCATATTGTCGACAAGGCCTTGCAGCCACTTTTCGGTCGCTTCGGGACCCAAGTGCTCGAGTACCGAGCCAAACAGGGACAGGTTGTACGGATGCGACCCCGAACGTGTGCATACGCGGCCCTTGTTCTTGGGATCGGCAAGTTCCTCGTAGGTATCCACGTCCTCGCGCCTAACCCGGTCCTTGGCATAGACGATGACACGCGCGCGTGTCGAGATACCAAACCAGTGCGAGCCTTCGCCCGAATCCTTTCCCCGCAACGTGGCGGGGATGCGCTGTTCAAGGGTCGCGCTCTTCAGAGGTTGGAACAACCCATCGACCTCTGCGCGCCACAGTCGCGCCGCGTCGACAAGCAGGATCACGTCGGCGGGGCTCGCAGCGCCCTCGGTCTTCAGTCGCGCCAGGATGCCTGCATCGTCGGCGTCCACGCGCTGGATCTTGATACCGGTGGCCTTGGTGAAGTTGTCGTACAG
>JAOUGZ010000398.1 GCA_029865405.1 Betaproteobacteria bacterium | reverse complement strand
AAGTCCTTATAGTTCAATAACCAGCATAAAGTGCCGCATATCATAGACGCGTTCTTCCGGCAGTACTGTCAACCCTTCCTGCAATCAACGCGTTACGGATATGTATGGTTATCCAGTAACCGCGATAGGCCGCAGGAAATGGGACAAGCCCCTGAACCACCGAAGATATCTTCCGGCGCGATAGCTCAACCCCGGCTGCGCGACCGCTTCCGCGGCGAGATTCGCAGGCGCGGGTACAGCCGGAGAACCGAGAAGTCTTATTGGTTCTGGATCCGCTGGTTCATTTTCCACAACGGGACGCGGCATCCCGCCGAGCTCGGCGCGCGCGAGGTGGAGGCGTTCCTGAGCTGGCTCGCGGCGGAGCGCAATGTCGCGGCCGCCACGCAGAATCAGGCGCTGGCGGCGCTGTTGTTTCTGTACAAGCAGGTCCTCGGACAGGATCTCCCCTGGTTCACCAGTATGGTGCGGGCCAAGCGGCCGGTGCGCGCCCCGGTGGTGCTGACGCAGGCCGAGGCGAGCCGGCTCCTCGAGCAGCTGCAGGGCGTGAAATGGCTGATGGCGAGCCTGCTGTATGGCGCGGGGCTGCGGCAGATCGAGTGCCTGTCGCTGCGGGTGAAGGACGTGGACTTCGCCTACCGGCAGATCACGGTGCGCGACGGCAAGGGCGGCAAGGACCGGGTGACGATGCTGCCCGAGCAGGTGGTGCAACCGCTGCAGGCGCACCTGGGGCGGGTGCGTGCGCTGCACCGGCGCGATATGGCATCAGGGCACGGCGAGGTGTCGTTGCCGAAGGCGCTGTCGCGGAAGTATCCGCGCGCAGGGTGCGAGTGGCACTGGCAGTTCGTGTTTCCCTCGAAGAATCTGTCCGCAGATCCCGAGTCCGGCGTGATCCGGCGCCACCACGTGTTCCCCGACACGCTGCAGCGCGCCGTGAAAGGGGCGGCAAGGGCGGCGCGCATCGTGAAGCCGGTGAGCTGCCACACGCTGCGGCATTCGTTCGCCACGCACCTGCTGGAGGCGGGGCACGATATCCGCACGGTGCAGGAGCTGCTCGGCCACGTGGACGTGAGCACCACCATGATCTACACGCACGTACTCAACAAGGGCGGGCGAGGGGTCAAGAGCCCCCTGGATCGTCTCGAGCAGGAAGAAGCGGGCTATGCACTCGCCTGATGCCCTTACCGGACGAATCCACTTGCTACGCGGCGTGCGCGTCATCCTGGACTTCGACCTGGCCCGGCTCTATGGCGTAGAGACCCGCCGTCTCAATGAGCAGGTCAGGCGCAATCATCGGCGCTTTCCGCCGGAATTCATGTTTCAACTGAATAATCATGAGCTTGCGCGTTTGATGTCGCAATTTGCGACATCAAACGTTGGGCGCGGAGGGATGCGCAAGGCGCCTCTCGCGTTCACGGAGCACGGCGCCATCATGGCTGCAACGGTACTAAGTTCGTCTCGCGCGATAGATATGTCCGTTTACGTCGTGCGGGCGTTCGTGTGGATGCGGGACTCGATCTCCGCGAACAGCGAGGTGGCCAAGCGACTCGATCAGCTGGAGCGCAAGGTGGGGACGCACGACCGCGCGATCGTCGAGATCCTTCAGGCGATTCGCCAGCTTACGCAGCCCGGGGAGCCGCCGAAGCGTCGCCGCATCGGCTTCGTGCAGGATCCTAGCTGAACGCCTGTATCCCCGTGATCGCCCGCCCGAGGATCAGCGCGTGGATGTCGTGCGTGCCCTCGTAGGTGTTCACGACCTCCAGGTTCACCACGTGGCGGATGACGCCGAACTCGTCCGAGATGCCGTTGCCGCCGAGCATGTCCCTCGCGGTGCGCGCGATGTCGAGCGCCTTGCCGCAGGAATTCCGCTTCAGGATGGAGGTGATCTCGGGCGAGGCGGTGCCTTCGTCCTTCATGCGCCCGAGCCTGAGACACGCCTGCAGCCCCAGCGCGATCTCGGTCTGCATGTCGGCGAGCTTTTTCTGGATCAGCTGGTTGGCGGCGAGGGGGCGGTTGAATTGTTTTCTGTCGAGGACGTACTGTCTTGCGCGGTGAAAGCAGTCCTCGGCGGCGCCGAGCGCGCCCCAGGCGATTCCGTATCTTGCGGAGTTGAGGCACGTGAAGGGGCCTTTCAGGCCTCTCACCTCCGGGAAGGCGTTCTCTTCGGGACAGAAGGCGTTGTCCATGACGATCTCGCCGGTGACGCTCGTGCGCAGGCCGACCTTGCCGTGGATCTTCGGGGCGGACAGGCCCTTGGTGCCCTTGTCGAGGATGAAGCCGCGGATCTCGCCGACGTTGCCTTTCTCGTCGACTTCCTTCGCCCAGACCACGAACACGTCGGCGATCGGGGAGTTCGAGATCCACATCTTCTGGCCGGTGAGGCTGTAGCCACCCTTCACCTTCTTCGCGCGCGCGGCCATCGAGCCGGGGTCGGAGCCGTGGTTGGGCTCGGTGAGGCCGAAGCAGCCGATCCATTCGCCGCTCGCGAGCTTGGGCAGGTACTTCTTCTTCTGCGCCTCGTTGGCGAACTCGTGGATCGGCAGCATGACGAGCGAGCTCTGCACGCTCATCGTCGAGCGGTAGCCCGAGTCGATGCGCTCGACTTCGCGCGCGATGAGGCCGTAGCAGACGTAGGACAGGCCCGGCCCGCCATATTCCGCCGGGATGGTCGGGCCGAGCAGGCCCAGGTCGCCCATCTCGCGGAACACCTTGAGGTCGGTTTTTTCCTCGCGGAAGGCCTCGAGGACGCGCGGCTCGAGCTTGTCCTTGCAGTACGCGGCCGCGGCGTCCCGCACCATGCGCTCGTCTTCGCTGAGCTGCGCGTCGAGGAGCAGCGGGTCCTCCCAGGAGAACTGGGCCTTGGGTTTCTTTTTCAGCGGGGCGTTCATGACTTCACCCTTTCCAGGATCACCGCGAGGCCCTGGCCGACGCCGATGCACAGCGACACCGCGGCGTAGGTGCCGCCCGATTGCTGCAGTTCTCTTGCCACGGTGAGCGCGAGGCGCGCGCCGGAGCAGCCCAGGGGGTGGCCGATGGCGATGGCGCCGCCGTTGGGGTTCACGCGCGGGTCCTTGAAGTCCACCTTCATCAGGTTGAGGCACGCGAGCACCTGGCTGGCGAAGGCCTCGTTGATTTCGATGACGTCCATCTCCTTGAGCGTCTTCCCCGCGCGCTCGAGCGCCTTCGGGATGGCGTAGGCAGGGCCTACGCCCATGATTCTCGGCTCGACCGCCGCCGAGGCGGCCGACAGTATCCTGGCGATGGGTTTTTTTCCATTTCGCTCGCCCCATTTGCGGCTGGCGACGATGAGCGCGGCGGCGCCGTCGTTGACGCCGCTCGCGTTGCCCGCGGTGACGACGCCGCCTTCGTAGAGCGGTTTCAGCTTGGCGAGGGACTCCATCGAGCTGTCGCGCCGCGGGTGCTCGTCGGCTTCCACCTTCACCGGCGGCGCGTCCTTCTTCTTCTGCGGCAGCGCGATCGCCATGATCTCGCCCTTGTAGAAGCCCTCGGACTCGGCCTTGGCGTACTTCTTCTGGCTGGCGAGGGCGAACTCGTCGGCCTGCTCGCGCGTGACGCCGAACTCCTTCGCCACGTTGTCGCCGGTCTCCGGCATCTGGTGGTCGCCGAAGAGCTTCTTGAACTTCGGGTTCGTGAAACGCGATCCGATCGTCGTGTCGTAGAGCTTCACGTCGCGCCCGTAGGGCGTCTCGCTCTTGGCGAACACGTAGGGCGCGCGCGACA
>JAOUGZ010000026.1 GCA_029865405.1 Betaproteobacteria bacterium | reverse complement strand
AGCGCCTTGGCGATGTTCTGCTCGACGAGCAGGATCGTGACGCCGTCGTCGCGGATGCGGCGCACGATGCCGAGCAGCTCGTCGATCATCTTCGGCGCGAGGCCGAGCGAGGGCTCGTCGAGCATCAGCAGCTTCGGCTTGCCCATCAGCGCGCGCCCCACCGCGAGCATCTGCTGCTCGCCGCCCGACAGGGTGCCGGCGAGCTGCGCGCAGCGCTCGGCGAGCTTCGGGAAGAAGCCGAAGATGCGCTGCAGGCGCATCTCGCGCTCGCCGCGCGGCAGGAGATAGCCGCCGAGCTCGAGGTTCTCCAGCACCGTCATCTGCGGGAAAAGCTGACGGCCTTCGGCGACCTGGGCGAGGCCGCGCGAAACGATGGCCGCCGGTTGCGCGGGGAGCATCTCGCCCTCGAACACGACCTCGCCTTCGCGCGGGATCAGGCCCGACACTGCCTTCAGCAGCGTGGTCTTGCCGGCGCCGTTCGGGCCGACCACCACCGTGATCTCCCCTGAAGGGGCCTCGAGGTCCACGCTCTGCAGCACGCGGATCGGGCCGTACCCGGCCGATAGGCCCTTGATCGACAGGCCGCCGCTCATGCCGCCACCTCTTCGCCCAGATAGGCCTCCACCACGGCCGCGTCCTTCGCCACGGCGCGCGGATCGCCGTCGGCGATCTTCGCGCCCTGGTGCAGCACCGCCACGCGCTCCACGTAGTTCATGAGCACGCGCACCGCGTGCTCGATCCAGACGACGGCCAGGCCGAGCTCGTCGCGCACGCGACGGATGAGCTGCGCCGTCGCGTCCACCTCGGCATGCGTGAGGCCGGCAGCGACCTCATCGAGCAGCAACACGCGCGGGCGGGCACCGAGCGCCATGCCGATCTCGAGCAGGCGCTGGCGCGCGGGCGTAAGGCCGCCCGCGGGCACGGCCGCCGCGTCGGCGAGACCGAGGAAATCAAGGATCGTATCGGCTTCGTCGAACGCATCGTGCGCATGTTGCCGCGTGCGCCCGGCGAATTCCAGCCCGAAGCGCACGTTGTCGAGCGCGGGCATCTCCTTGAACACGCGCGGCGTCTGGAAGGTGCGCGCCACGCCGTGCGCCGCGAAGGCGTGCGGCGCGCGCCCGGTCAGGTCGTCGCCCGCGACCACGACGCGACCCGCCGTGGGCGCGAGCACGCCCGAGAGCGTGTGAAAGAAGGTGGTCTTGCCGGCGCCGTTCGGGCCGATGATGCCCACCAGCTCGCCCGCGTGCACGTCGAGGTCCACGCCATCGACGGCCACCAGGCCACCGAAGCGCACGCTGACGCCCTGCGCCGAAAGGAGCGCTTCACGCATTGCCACGCCTCCAGCGCGCGCGCACGAAAAGCGACGCGATGCCGCCCGGCAGGTAGAGCACCAGCAGGATGAGCAGCAGCCCGAGGATGACGAGGAACAGGTACGGGAACTGCAGCCGCAGGAATTCGGTGAGCAGGCTGAACACCACCGCCGAGACGATCGGCCCGAGGATGGTCTGCGCGCCGCCGACCATGGCGATCAGCACCGTCTGGAAGCCGATGAACGGGTTGAACACCGTCGGCGGATCGATGTAGGTCCAGCGCACCGCCATGGCGGCGCCGAGCGCGCCGGCGAAGAACGCCGAGAGCGCGAACGCAAGCACCTTCGCGCGGCGCGCGTTCACACCCAGCGTCTGCGCGCGCTCCTCGTCGGAACCGATGCCGCGCAGCGCGAGGCCGAGGCGGCTCGCGCGCACCCCCAGCGCCGTCGCCACCGCCGCCGTGGACACCGCGAGCACCATCCAGTACACCGTGGTGGATTCCGGCGCCTCGGCGATGATGCGCCCGACCGTGCCCTCGTAGGCTTTCTCGTAGTAGGTGATGGCGTGGCGCACCAGCTCACCCAGGCCGAAGGTGATGACGGCGAAATAGGCGCCGCGCAGATGCAGCACTGCCGCGCCGACCAGCGCCGCGAACCCGGCCGCCACCAGTCCGCCGGCGAGCACCGAAAGCCCGTACGGCAGGGCGCCCGCGCCCCAGGCCGTCACGTACGCGCCCAGCCCGAAGAACGCGGCGGTGGCGAGCGACAAATAGTTGCTGGGGCCGCAGAACATGGACCAGCTCACCGCGAGGCCCGCGTACATGACGCAGGAGAGCGCCAGCGCGAGGAGGAAGTCCGACAGCAGCCACGGCAGCGCCGCGAGCGCGATGCCGCCGGCAAGCAGAGCGGCGAGGGCATGGCGCAGGCTCATCGCGCGAACAGCCCCTTCGGCCGCGCCAGCAGCACGGCGATCAGCACGCTGTACGAGAGCAGCATCTTGAGCGACGGGCTGGTGAAATGCATGCCGAAAGTTTCCACCAGCCCGAGCAGGAATCCGCCGAGCAGGCTGCCGAGCGCGCTGCCCAGCCCCCCGAGCACGATGACGATCAGCGCGGTCACGGTGTAGGGCTCGCCCATCGCCGGCGAGATCTCGTAGACCATGGACAGCAGCGCCCCCGCCACGCCGGCGAGCGCGAGCCCTGCGCCGAACACCACCGGGTGCAGGAACTTGGTGTCGATACCGACGAGCTGCGCGCCGGTGGGCGACTGCATCATGGCGCGCACCGCCTTGCCGATGAGCGTGTAGCGCAGCACCGCGAGCAGCGCGAGGCTCGCCCCCACGGCGAACCCGAACACGACCACGCGGTTGAGCGAAAAGCGCGCGCCCGCCACTTCGAGCGGCTCGGCAAGGAACGAGTAGCCGCGCAGGTCCGCACCCCAGGTGAGGTAGGCGAGGTTCTGCACGAGATAGAGCAGCCCGAACCCGACGAGCAGGCTCCTCGCCTCGATCACCTCGACCGCGGGCGCGGTACTGACGATGCGGTAAAAGCACAGCCGGTACACCGCCACCCCGACCACGAACAGGACGAGCGCCACCACGGGCAGGAATACGAGCGGGTTCACCTGCAGCACGGTATAGCCGAGCCAGGTCAGGTACGCCCCCAGCATCAGGAACTCGCCGTGCGAGATGTTGAGGATGCGCATCAGCCCGTACTGCAGATTGAGGCCGATCGCCACCACGGCGTAGATGCCGCCGGTGATCAGCCCCGAGACCGCGAGTTCGAACCAGAGGCTCATGGCACGCGAGAGCCCCTGGCTTACCGGTTCGAGGTCAGTTCCAGCCGGGTTTCGGGAACTGCGACGCCGCCGTCGCGCGCTGCGGCGGCCACACCACCTCGAATTCGCCGTTCTGCCACTGGCTGACCACGCCCGGGGTGGACACGTTCTCGCCGTCCTTGAAGCGGATCTTGCCGATCACGGTGTCGAACTCGGTGCCGGCGATGTGATCGCGGATCTTCTTGCGATCCAGGCCCACCTTCTCCACCGCCTGCTGCAGGATCTGCAGCCCCGCCCAGCAGTGCGCGCTCGCCCAGCGGTCGGGCTCCTTCTGCCAGCGCGCGACGTGCGCATCGAAGTAGGCCTTGGCCTGCGGGCTCAGCTTCGGGTTCCAGGTCCCGAGGCCCATCACGCCTTCGACCGTGGCCGCGCCCATCTTGTCGCGGTACACGGGGAATGCGGTGCCCACCGCGGCGTAGAACGCGTTCGGGTTGAAGGCGAGCGCCTTGGACTGCCCGGTGATGAGGAACGTATCCGGCGGGTAGGAAAGCGCGACGAACGCGCCCGGCGCCTTCGCCTTGATGTCGCGCAGCACCGGCTGCAGGTCCTTCACGCCGATCGGGTAGCTCTTCTTCTCGACGATCTGGATGTTCTTTTCCTTGAACGCGCGCTCGAGCGCCGCGGCCTGCTCGAGGCCGAAGAGTTCGTCGACGTGGATCACGGCCGCCGTCGTCGTGCCGCGCGCCTTCAGGAACGTGGCGAGCGCTTCCATCATCACGTCGGGCTGCTGCAAGAGCGGGAAGAAGTACGGGTTCTTCAGCGATAGGAGCTTCCTGCCTGTGGCGGTGCACGACAGCATCGGGTAGCGGTGCTTCTGCGCGAGCGGCATCAGCGCGAAGTTCGTGCCGGTGCCCCAGGGCGGCAGGATCAGGTCCACCTTGTCGCTGCCCATCAGCTTTTCGTAGGTGCGCACCATGGTCTCGACCTCGCTGCGGTCGTCATAGCCGATCAGCTCGATCTTGCGCTTCTTGCCGCCGATGTTGAGGCCGCCCGCGGCGTTCACCTGCTCGGCCCACATGATGTAGTTCGGCTCCTGCGTGATCTGCGCGCCGGCGGCGAACGGGCCGGTGCGCGAGATGGCGTAGCCGATGCGGATGTCCTGCGCGAATGCGGGCGCCGCGGCCGCTGCCGCGAGCACGCCCAGGGCGGCGCCCCGAAAGAATCGAAAGGTTCCCATCGTTGTCTCCTCTGGTTGGCGCGACCCCTGGCGGGAATCGTCCTGAATCTTCTGATTTTTGAGCAATTTACGTTTGAACAGCGGTTCATGCAACTCTTTCGGGGTCGGGCGTTAGAATTCCTGGGTCAACCAGTGAGGTCACCATGAACGCTCCCTCCCGCGCCGGACTGCCGGCGCTCCCCCTGAAAGACCCGAAGTTGTTCCGCGAGCACTGCTACATCGACGGCGACTGGGTGAGCGCGCCCGGCGGCAAGTCCTTTCCCGTCGTCAATCCCGCCACCGGCGAAACGCTCGGCGCGGTGCCCGCCCTGGGCGCGGCCGAGGCGCGCCGCGCGATCGAGGCGGCCGCACGCGCCTGGCCGGCCTGGCGCGCAAGGACCGCGAAGGAGCGCGCGACGATCCTGCGCAAGTGGTTCGACCTGATGATGGCGAACCAGGACGACCTCGCGCAGATCCTCACCGCCGAGCAGGGCAAGCCGCTCGCCGAGGCAAAAGGCGAGATCGCCTACGGCGCCTCGTTCATCGAGTGGTTCGCCGAGGAGGGCAAGCGCGCCTACGGCGACGTCATCCCGACGCACCAGGCCGACAAGCGCATCCTGGTGATCAAGCAGCCGGTCGGCGTGTGCGCGATGATCACGCCCTGGAACTTCCCGAACGCCATGATCACGCGCAAAGCCGGGCCGGCGCTCGCCGCGGGCTGCACCGTGGTCCTCAAGCCCGCCGAGCAGACGCCGTTCTCGGCGCTCGCCATGGCCGAGCTCGCCGAGCGCGCCGGCATCCCGAAGGGCGTGCTCAACATCATCACCGGGGACGCGCCGACGATCGGCGCCGAGCTGTGCGCGAACCCGACCGTGCGCAAACTGTCGTTCACGGGCTCCACGGAAGTCGGGCGCATCCTCATGAAGCAGTCCGCCGATACCGTGAAGAAGCTTTCGCTCGAGCTCGGGGGCAACGCGCCCTTCATCGTCTTCGACGACGCCGACCTCGACGCCGCGGTCGAGGGCGCGATCGCCTCGAAATACCGCAACGCGGGCCAGACCTGCGTGTGCGCCAACCGCCTCTACGTGCAGGACGGCGTCTACGACGCCTTCGCCACCAAGCTCGCCGAGAAAGTGAAGGGCTTCAAGGTGGGCGCGGGCAACGAGGCCGGCGTCGTGATCGGCCCGCTGATCGACGAGCAGGGCATGAAGAAGGTCGAGCAGCACGTCGCCGACGCGCTCGGCAAGGGCGCGAAGGCGGTGCTCGGCGGCAAGCGCCACGAGCGCGGCGGGCTGTTCTTCCAGCCGACGGTGCTCACCGGCGTCACCCCGGCGATGATGGTCTCGCGCGAGGAGACCTTCGGTCCGGTGGCGCCGCTCATCCGCTTCAAGAGCGAGGCGGAGGTCATCGGCCTCGCCAATGACACCGAGTTCGGGCTCTCGGGCTACTTCTACAGCCGCGACGTCGGCCGCATCTTCCGCGTGGCCGAAGCAATGGAGGTTGGCATCGTCGGCGCCAACGTCGGCATCATCTCCACCGAGGTCGCGCCCTTCGGCGGCGTGAAGCAGTCCGGGGTCGGCCGCGAGGGCTCGAAGTACGGGCTCGAGGAGTATCTCGAGACGAAGTACATCCTGATCGGCGGCATCCAGTAAGCGTAGTGGGCGTAGGGTGGGCCAACGGCCCACCCTACAGCTTCACAGCCGCTGCTCTAGCGGCGCTTCCAGTCGTTTCCGAGGACGAATCCTATGGGCCGTCCCCGCGGCGGTGCCGGCGGCGCCATGAATTGCCGAATCGTGTCGACCAGGCCGGCAATGGCCTGGTCGTGCGAGGCGAGCTTCTTCTCGTGCCGCTCGATCCGTCGGGCGAGTTCCTTGTGGGATGCAATGAGCTCCCTCAACCGCACGAACGCACGCACGACATAGACCGAAACTGCGATTGCGCGCGAGCTGTTGAGAATGGTCGCGGCCATGATCGCGCCATGTTCGGTGAACGCAAAAGGAAGGTACTTGCGATGCCGGCCACGTCCGCGCTCTAAGGTCGCATATTGCGACCTTAGAGACGCCCATTCCTCGGTCGTCAGTCGCAGCACGAAATCCTCCGGGAACCGGGCTGCATTGCGCCGGACCTGCTCGTTGAATCGCTTGGTGCTGACCCCGTAGAGCGAAGCGAGGTCGGCATCGAGGAGCACCTTGTGGCCCCTTACGAGCAGTACGCGGTTCTCGATGCACTCGAGCGGTACAGAGATTTCCGATGCGGACGTCGGCATGGCGCTTGATTGCTGACGCGCTGGGCTGCGCGCACCCACCCTTAACGCCCGCCGCGCCGCAGCGTTGACAGAGCACTACCGAAGCTTCAGCCGCATCGCGAGCATCGAAGAAGGCGCGAAGCCCATCCTGCGGTAGAGCGCCTGCGCGCGGGTGTTGTCGCCATCGGTGAGCAGCATGACGCGCAGCGCGCCTTCGGCGCGCGCCTGCTCGAGCACGTAGCCAAGCAGCGCTTCCCCGACGCCCTTGCCGCGATGCTCCGGGTGCACGACGCAGTCCTCGAGCCCCGCCACCCTGCCACCCTCCGCGGTGCTGGTCGTGAAGTGCAGCGCGGCCATGGCGATGACCTTGTTGCCTTCGCGGGCGACAAAGATCCGCGCGCGCGACGGGTCGGCGAGGATCGACTTCAGCGCGCGCCGCTGCTTCTTCGCGTCGGGCGAGAGCTCGTGCTCCTGGGTGAACAGGATGCCGAGCAGCTCGACGAGCTGCGGCACGTCCCTCGGCATCGCTGTGCCCAGATCCATGCTCAGCGCATCGGCTTCGGTGTGTCCGAAAGCGACCTCAGGTACGCGATCAAAGCTGCCCGACGCTGCGGCTCGGCGATGCCGCCGAATTCCATCTTGGTGCCCGGTACGAACGCTCTGGGCTCCGCGAGGTAGCTATTGAGGTCCTCGTAGGTCCAACGACCACCGAGCTTGCGCAGCGACTCGGAGTACTCGAAGCCGGCAAATCCCGCCTTCGGCCTGTCGACGACATCCCAGAGCGGCGGGCCCTGCCTGGGCTGCTCCGGCTGCTTCGTCAGCTCATGGCAGACGGCGCACGCGTTCGCCGTCTCCTGCCCCGCGGCGAGATCGGCCGAGGCGATCAGCGCGCCCAGGGGTGCCGCCGGCGTCGGACGCGCGCCAAAGGATCTCAGCAGCTCCGCCGCCGCCGTCTGACCGCGCCTGAGAGCGGTGTGCAGCGGCGGGCCGACTCCGTCATCCGGCAGGTTGGGATCGACGCCCGCTTCGAGCAGCACGCGCACGACGCCAAGGTGTCCTTGCCGAACCGCGGCGTGGATCGGCGTGCCGGTCGAGCCCGTGAAGCCCATGACCCGATGTCGCGGATCGCCACCGGCCTTGAGAAGTCGAGCGACGACGGCTGCGTGGCCTGCGTTTGCCGCGACGTACAGGGGCGTGGCGCCGCCGCTATCGACTGCGTCAACGCGGGCACCAGTGCCCAGCAACCTTTCGACGGCCGCAAGATCTCCGTGCCGCGCGGCGTCGTGCAGCTCGGCGGCTGCGGCGTTGGCAACGACCAAAAGGGCAAGCGCGAAACGGGAGACCAATCCCATCGCGCAACGATACTTCCCTACACGTTGAAGCGAAAGTGCATGACGTCGCCGTCGCGCACCAGGTAGTCCTTGCCCTCGACGCGCAGCTTCCCGGCCTCCTTCGCGCCCTGCTCGCCGTTGTTGGCGACGAAATCGTCGTAGGTCGCGACCTCGGCGCGGATGAAGCCACGCTCGAAATCGGTGTGGATCACGCCCGCCGCCTGCGGCGCGGTCGCGCCCTGCGGCACGGTCCAGGCGCGCACCTCTTTCGGCCCCGCCGTGAAGTAGGTCTGCAGCCCGAGCAGTGCGTAAGCGGCGCGCGCCAGACGGTTCAGCCCCGGCTCCTCCAGGCCCGCGTCCGCGAGGAAAACCTTCTTGTCCTCGTCGCTCATGTCGGCGATCTGCGCTTCCAGCGCGGCGCAGATGGCCACCACCGGCGCGCCTTCGGCTTTCGCGTAGGTCTCGACCTTCTCCAGGAGCGGATTGCCGACGAAGCCATGCTCGGCGACGTTGGCCACGTACATCGTGGGCTTCATGGTGAGGAGAAAGAACGGCCGCAGCACCGCGAGCTCCTCCTTCGACCAGTCCACCGAGCGCGCCGGACGACCTGCGTCGAGCGCGGCCTGCGCCTTCTCCAGCACCGCCACCAGGCGCTTCGCCTCCTTGTCGCCGCCGGTCTGCGCCACCTTGGCGTATTTCGACAACTGCTTGCCGACCGAGTCGAGGTCGGCGAGCGCGAGCTCGGTGTGGATGGTCTCGATGTCCGACACCGGATCCACCTTCCCGGCGACGTGCACCACGTTCGGGTCCTCGAAGCAGCGCACCACGTGCGCGATGGCGTCGGTCTCGCGGATGTTGGCGAGGAACTTGTTGCCCAGGCCTTCGCCCTTGGACGCGCCGGCGACCAGGCCGGCGATGTCGACGAACTCGACCACCGCCGGGATCACCTTCTGCGGCTTCGCGATGTCGGCGATGCGCGTGAGGCGCGGGTCGGGCACCTCGACGATGCCGACGTTGGGCTCGATGGTGCAGAACGGATAGTTCTCTGCGGCGATCGAAGCCTTGGTGAGCGCATTGAAGAGCGTCGACTTGCCGACGTTCGGCAAGCCGACGATGCCGCACTTCAAGCTCATTTCTTGCTGCCGGTCAGACCCTTGAGCAGGCCTTTCAGAAGCCCGCCCTTCTCTTCCTTGGGTTCCACCTTCTTCGGCTCGACCTTCTTCGGCTCGGACTTCGCCTCCGCCTTCTTCGGCTCGACTTTCTTTGGCTCGGGCTTGGGCGCCTCGGCCTTCTTCTCCACGGGCTTGTCCTCACTATGCAGCTTCTGCATCGCGCCCTGCATGTCGCCGCCGAGCATCAGCGGCACGTGCTCCAGCGCGCGCGCAATGGCGCCCTCGATCGCCTCACGCTCCTCGGCGGGCGGCTTCTCCAGCACGTAGTCCGCGCCGGAATCGCCGTTCGGACGGCCGACGCCGATCCTCAGGCGCCAGTAGTCGTGCGTGCCGAGGCGTTGCGAGATGTCCTTCAGGCCGTTGTGCCCGGCGATGCCGCCGCCCTGCTTCAGGCGCGCGGTGCCCGGCGCGAAGTCGAGCTCGTCGTGCACCACCAGGATCTCCTCGGGCGGGATCTTGAAGAACCCGGCGAGCATCTGCACCGCGCGCCCCGAGGCGTTCATGAAGGTCTGCGGCAGCACCAGCCACAGGCCGCCGTCCTTGCCGACCAGCGCCTGGTAGTGGTTGTCCTTCTTGAGCGTGATGCCGCGCGCCAGGGCGAGCCGCTCCACCAGCCAGAACCCGGCGTTGTGCCGGGTGCGCTCGTACTCCTTGCCCGGGTTGCCCAGGCCGACGATGAGGCGGATCTTGGCCAGCGGCTACTTCTTTTCTTTCTTGTCCGACTTTTCCGCGCCCTTGTCGGCGCCCTTGTCGGCGGCTTTCGCCTTGTCGCCCGCGGCGGCGGCCTTCGCCTTGTCGCCCGCAGCCGCCGGCGCGCCTTCGCCCGGCTTCTCCGGCGCCGCCTGCTCGGTGGTCGGCACTTCGCTCGCGGCCGGCAAGGCCTCGGCGGCGACTTCCTCCTCTTCGGTGACCAGCGCCGGCAGGGTACAGGTCGCCACCACCGGGTCGTCGTCCTTGTGCAGCAGCGCTTGCACCCCTTTGGGCAGCGCCAGCTCTCGCGCGTGCACCGAGCTGCCGACCGTGATCTGCGCCAGGTCCACCTCGATGAACTCGGGCAGGTCGTCCGGGAAGCACTCGATGTCGAGCTCGTTCAGCACGTGCGTGATGACGCCCATCTGCTCCTTCACGCCCGGCGAGCCGGCCGCGTTGACGAAGTGCAGCGGCACCTTCATGTGGATCTTCTTGTCCTTGGAGACGCGCTGGAAGTCCACGTGCTGCACCTGGGGTTTCACCGGGTGCATGTTGAACGCGCGCAGCAGCACCTGCTCGGCGCCGTCGCCCACCTTGAGGGTCAGGATCGAGGCGTGGAACTTCTCGTTATGCAGGTTGCGCAGCAGCTCCTTGTGGTCGAGCTCGATGTTCACGGCGCCCTTGTCGCCGCCGTAGAGGATGCCGGGAACCCGGCCCGCGCGGCGCAGGCGGCGGCTCGCACCCGTACCTTGCACCTTGCGCGGAATGGCGTTGATCTCGAATTTCATGCACTGCTCCTTGTTGAGCCGGCGTTCCCGCGACCAGGTCGCGCCGGGGTTGATGAATCTATTCGATGAACAGAGAACTCACCGAGTCCTCGTTGAAGATGCGCAGGATGGTCTCGGCAAGCAGGCCCGCCACCGACAGCTGGCGGATCTTGGCGCTCGCGCGCGCGTCCTCGCGCAGCGGGATGGTGTCGGTCACCACCAGCTCGTCCAGGTCCGAGTTGTCGATGCGCTCGACCGCCGCGCCCGAGAGCACCGCGTGGGTACAGTAGGCCACGACCTTCGTGGCGCCCTCTTCCTTCAGCACCTGCGCCGCCTTCACCAGCGTGCCGGCGGTGTCCACCATGTCGTCCATGATGACGCAGCTGCGGCCCTTCACTTCGCCGATGACGTTCATCACTTCCGAGACGTTCGCCTTCGGCCGGCGCTTGTCGATGATCGCCAGGTCCGACTCCAGGCGCTTGGCGAGCGCGCGCGCGCGCACCACGCCGCCCACGTCCGGCGAGACGACGATCAGGTGCTCGTAGCTCTGCTTCCAGACGTCGCCGAGCAGCACCGGCGCCGCGTACACGTTGTCCACCGGCATGTCGAAGAAACCCTGGATCTGGTCGGCGTGCAGGTCCATCGTAAGCACGCGCGCCACGCCCACCGAGGTGAGCATGTTGGCGACCACCTTGGCGCTGATGGCGACGCGCGCCGAGCGCGGGCGCCGGTCCTGGCGCGCGTAGCCGAAGTACGGAATCGCGGCCGTGACGCGCGCGGCGGACGAGCGCTTCAGCGCATCCACCATCACCAGCAGCTCCATCAGGTTGTCGTTGGTCGGCGCGCAGGTCGACTGCAGCACGAACACGTCCTTGCCGCGCACGTTCTCCATGATCTCGACCATCACCTCGCCATCCGAGAATCGCCCGCAGATGGCGCGCCCGAGCGACAGGTTGAGGTGCTTGGCGACGTCCTGGGCGAGCCGCGGGTTGGCGTTGCCCGTGAACACCATCAGGCGGTCCATCACGGAAACGGGTGCGGTGGCGATGCGGTTCACGGCGCAATGCGCAATTGGCTGGGGAGGTAGGACTCGAACCTACGAATGCCGGAATCAAAATCCGGTGCCTTAACCAACTTGGCGACTCCCCAAAGGTTCAAGTTCATAAAGCGGATGGCGCTCGAGCCCCCGCGTGACAAATCCGTGCATCGTGCCGGGCAGCTCTCCCAGCACGCGCTGCGCCTCGGCCTGCGACGCGAATTCAGCAAACACGCACGCCCCCGATCCCGTCATCCGCGCCTGCACGCGCCGCGCGCGCAGCCACGCGAGGTGCGCCGCAATCTCCGGGCAGCGCTTCACGGCCACGGGTTCGAGATCGTTCCCGCCCAAGCCGGAGAAAAAGGGCGGTATTTTGAGTCGTTTCGTATTTCGTGTCAATGCGTTATCGCCGAATACGGCGCGCGTCGAAAGCGCCACCGGCGGCACCAGCACCAGGTACCAGGCGTCGGGCAGCGCGAGCGGGCGCAGGCGCTCGCCAACGCCTTCGCCGATGGCGTTCTCGCCGAAGATGAAGAACGGGACATCGGCGCCCAGGCGCGCCGCGAGCGCGAGCAGGCGCTCGCGCGGCCAGCCTGCGCCCCACAAGCGGTTGAGGACGATCAGCGTGGTGGCGGCGTCGGACGAGCCGCCACCCATGCCGCCGCCGATCGGCAGGCGCTTGTCGAGCGCCAGGTCGGCGCCCAGCGTACTGCCGCACTCGGCCTGCAGCAGCCGGGCGGCGCGCACGCACAAGTCGTCGGCTTCGGCGACCCCCGGCAGCGGATCATGCCGCCGGATCTCGCCGTCGTTGCGCACGCGGATGCCGACGCGATCGCCGTGCGCGACCAGCCGAAACACCGTCTGCAGCTCGTGCATGCCGTCGGCGCGCCGGCCGAGCACGTGCAGGAAGAGGTTCAGCTTCCCCGGCGCCGGAAACCAGTTCATCGCCACGCGGAGATGGCGAGCCTCAGCTCCATCCCGGGATAGCGCAGGCGCAGGCGCGCGGGACGCTCGGACGCGTACTCCTGGTACTCGATCGTCCAGCCGTGCTGCTCGAGCGCGGCGAGCCGGCCCTGCGCGTCGTAGGTCGAGCGCGCCGGCGCGCCGTCCGCGGGCCGCGCGCGCACCCAGTCGGCGAGCCCCATGAGCGGCAGGCGAAAGCCCAGCACCTCTTCGGTCAGCGATTCGGCGTCGGCCGCGGTGTAGCGGCGATCGTCCGCGGTCACGAGCGTGACCAGCGCGTCGCGGCGCGTCACGCGCGCCAGCCCCTGGCCGAAGGGCGAGCTGATCAGCACCTCGTCGCGCGCCGCGTCATGACGCCAGGCGAGCTGTCCAGAGGCCGCCTCGCCACGGTATTGCGCCGCGAAGCGCGCCGTGAATTCGAATTCCACGCGCTCCCCCGGCGTGCGCGCGGTGAGCTCGGCGCACGCGGCAGCGGCCAGTGCGGCCGCAACGGCAAGTACGCGCAGGACCGGATTCACGTGTGGCGCCGACCCGGGCGCGCTAGGGGCGCAGGCGCTTCAGGGTCTTGTGCAGCGTCTCGTTCTCGGGGTGGCTCTTCTGCACTTCCTGCCACACGCGCTCGGCTTCGGCGCGCTCGCCCATCTTCCAGAGCACTTCCCCGAGGTGCGCCCCGATCTCGGCGTCAGGGCGCCCGAGGTAGGCGCGCCGCAGGTGCTCCTCCGCGCCCTTCAGGTCGCCCATGCGATAGAGCACCCAGCCCATGCTGTCGATGATGTAGAAGTCCTCCGGCGAGAGCTCCAGCGCGCGTTCGATGAGCTTCCTCGCCTCGGGCAGGCGCAGGTTGCGATCGGCGTACGAGTAGCCGAGCGCGTTGTAGGCGTGTGCATAGTCGGGTTTCAGGCGGATGAGCGTGCGCAGGCTCGACTCGAGGACATCGAAGCGTTCGAGCTTCTCGGCAGTGAGCGCATGATCGTAGAGCAGCTCGGGCTGCTCCGGCTGCGCCTGCAGCGCCTTGCCGAGGAGATCGAAGGCGTCGCGGTGCTGGTTGGCGTCGCGCAACAGCTGCGCTTCCGCGATCAGCACCGGCACGCGCTGCTCGCCCTCCGCCTCCAGGGCCCGCAGGTACGCGCGCGCCGCATCGAGCTTGCCCTGCTTGCCCATCACATTGGCGGCGCGCAGGCGCGCCTGCAGGTAATGCTCGCCGCGCGGAATGCTCTCGAACCACTGGATGGCTTCCTGCCACTTCTTCTGCTCCTCGGCCGCCTGCCCAAGCGTGAAGCGCACGCCGTGCGGATCGCGAAATCCCATGTCGAGCAGGCGCTTCAGGCTCGTTTCCGCAGTGGCGTAGTCCTTCAGCTGGAGGGCGAGCAGCCCGACTGCGTAGCGCACGTCGCCGTTGTCGGGATGCGCGGCCAGCAGCTTCTCGAATTGCGCGCGCGCCTCGGCGTACCGGCGTTCGCCGACGAGGAGCCGCGCGTAGGCGAGCCGCGCGTCGCGCGCCGCCGGATACGTCTCGAGGAACGCGGCGAGCGATCGGGCGGCGAGCTCGGGCGACTGGCGCTGCAGGATCTGCGCCTCGTATACGGCTGCCGCATCCCAGCCGGGACGCATCTGCGCCGCGCGCCGCGCGGCTTCCAGCGCGGCGGCGTCGTCGTTGGCGGCGAGCGCCGCCTGCGCGATGGCCAGCTGCGCCTGCGCAAGGCCGGGATGGCGCGCCGCGAGCGCGCGCACCACGCGCAGATTGGCACGCTTGTCGGGGTTGCCGGCGAGCAATCGCCCGAGCTGGAGGAAGCCGTTGGCCGCCGCGTCGCCGTCGCGATCGAGGAGCTTGGCGAGGTACGGCTGCGCATCGTCCACCCTGCGCGCGTTGACCAGCAGGACGGTCAGCGTCTGCAGCGCCTGCGCCGAGTCGGCGTCGGCTTCGTGCC
>JAOUGZ010000397.1 GCA_029865405.1 Betaproteobacteria bacterium | reverse complement strand
GTGGCGACGCCGAGCAGCGCCAGCATTTCGCGCTCCCCCGCCGCGTCCGGCCCGATGTGGCGCGCGTGGAACGCGTCGCGATGCAGCAGCGATTCGAAGTTCATGTCAGGCGAGGCCTTTCTCGTAAGCCGCCGCGTCGAGCAGCGTCGCCGGATCGAACTTCACCGCCGGCTTGATGCGCATGAGCCACGCCGCGTAGGGATCCTTGTTCAGCTCGGCCGGGGCCTCGGCCGCGGCGCTGTTCACTGCCACCACTTCGCCCGCGACCGGCGCGTAGACGTCGGATGCCGCCTTGACGGATTCGACCACCACGCAGGCTTCCTCGGCGGCGAGCTTGCGTCCCACCTCGGGCAGCTCGATGAATACCAGGTCGCCGAGCGCCTCCTGCGCGTGGTCGGTGATGCCGATCGTGAGCGTACCGTCCTTCTCGATCCGGATCCACTCGTGCGATTTGGTGTACTTCAGGTCTTCGGGATGGTTCATAAAAGGCTCCGCTTCAGAAATCCGGAACGAGGGGCTTGCCGTGGCGCACGAAGGGCGGCTTGACGATGCGCGCCTCGAGCCGCTTGCCGCGCACCTCGACCTGCACGTCCGCGCCGGGCACGGCACCGGCCGGCAGGCGCGCGAGCGCAATCGACCTTTCCAGCGTCGGCGAGAAGCCGCCGCTCGTGATCTCGCCCGCGCCGTTCGCGGCATGCACTCTCTGGTGCGCGCGCAGCACGCCGCCGCGGCCGGCAAGCACCAGGCCGGTAAGCTCGCGCGCCGGCTTTCTCGACTGCAGCGCCGCCTTGCCGACGAAGTCGCGCGCGCCGTCGAGCACGACGGTCCAGCCAAGGCCCGCTTCGAACGGCGTCACCGACTCGTCCATGTCCTGGCCGTAGAGGTTCATGCCGGCCTCGAGGCGCAGCGTATCGCGCGCGCCGAGGCCGCAGGGGCGCACGCCCGCGGCGGCAAGCCGCTCCCAAGCGTCGGGCGCGCGTGCCGCCGGCAGCAGCAGCTCGAAGCCGTCCTCGCCGGTGTAGCCGGTGCGCGCGATGAAGGTGTCGCCCGCCTGCGCGCCGAAGAACGCGCCGAGCGCCGCGCTCGCGGCCTTGAGCTCCGGCAGCGCCCGCCAGGCCTTATCGCGTGCCTTGGGTCCCTGCACCGCGATCATGGCGAGGTCGCGCCGCGAGCGCAGCGTGACGCCGCTGGCGCGCAGGCCTTCGAGCCAGCGCAGGTCCTTGCTGGCGGTGCCGGCGTTGACGATGACGCGGAACAGATCGTCGCGCAGGAAATAGACGATGAGGTCGTCGAGCACGCCGCCGGCCTCGTTCAGCAGGCACGAGTAGAGCGCCTTGCCGGGGGTTTTCAGGCGCGCGACATCGTTGGCGAGCGCGCCGCGCAGGAACTCGCGCGCCCCGGCGCCTTCGACGTCGATGGCGAGCATGTGCGAAGTGTCGAACATGCCCGCGTCGCGCCGCACCGCGTGGTGCTCTTCGAGCTGCGAGCCGTAGTGCAGCGGCATGTCCCAGCCGGCGAAGTCCACCAGCTTGGCGCCGGCGGCGCGGTGCGCGGGGTGCAGCGGGGTCTGGTGCAAGCGCCGGCTCCTCCGGAAAGCGATAAGGGGCAGGGCCGGTCCTCCGGCGCTGCCCCTCTGTCCTTTTACCTGAGAGTTTACGGTGCGCGCATCGCGCGGCGCCGCTGGCCCCTTCGGTGGGCGAGCCCGGCTCGCCGCTCTCCAGAGTAGTTGCCGCTGCGGAGTTCTTTTGCCTGAGCGATTGCGGGCGCTTACGCCTTCGGCGGCGGCGGTGCTGCGCTTGCCGCTCTCTTCCCCACAGCGCGGCCAGTCTATCATTCGCCAACTCATGACGTCGAACTCCTTGGCAACGGTTCTGGCCGCGCTGGCGCTGTGCGCGCAGCCGCCGCCCGCGCTCGCGCAGAGCCTCGCGCTCGAGCTGCTGGTGGACGGCCTCACCGCCCCGATCCACCTTGAAGAGCCTGCGGACGGCAGCGGACGCAAGTTCATCGTGCAGCAGGACGGCGTGGTGCGCGTGCTCGGCGCCGACGGTCGGCTCGCGCCCGAACCGTTTCTCGACCTGCGCGCGCACCTGCTGCCGCTCGAGAAGGGCTTCGAGGAACGGGGGCTTCTCGGCTTTACGCTGCACCCGGATTTCGCGCGCAACGGCCGCGTCTTTGCGACCTACTCGGCGCCGTTGCGCGCGAGCGCGCCCCAGGCGTGGAACTACACGCGGCGCGTGTCCGAGTTCAGCGCGAAGCCGGGCGATCTGAGCAAGGTCGACGCGGCGTCCGAGCGCGTGCTCCTCGAGATCGACTGGCCGAGCCGCAAGCACAACGGCGGCGGGCTCGCGTTCGGGCCGGATGGATTCCTCTACATCGGGCTCGGGGACGGCGGCGCGTCGCACGGCGTCGGCAAGGAGGTGCTGTGGGAGGCGTTCAATGTGCCGGCCGCGGCGCTGGTCTGGGACCACCTGGCGCAGGACCGCGAGTCGCTCTTCGGCAAGATCCTGCGCATCGACGTCGATCGCGGCTTTCCCGGCTACGCCGTGCCGCGCGACAACCCGTTCGCCGCCGGCCCGGGGCGCGACGAGATCTGGGCCTGGGGCCTGCGCAATCCCTACCGCATCGCGTTCGATCGCGCCGGCCGCGGCGACTTCTACGTCACCGCGGTCGCCGAAACCCTGTGGGAGGCGGTGTATCGCGTGCAGCGGCCGGGCAACTACGGCTGGCCGCTGATGGAAGCGGCGCACTGCGTCGACCGGCTACGGCCGCGCCAGCCGCCGGAATCGTGTCCGCGCCATGACGAGCACGGCACGAGGCTCGAGCTCCCGGTCGTCGAATATCCCAACATGCAGGCCTCGCACGCCGAGACGAAGCTCGGCGTGCGCGGCGCAGGCACCGCGGTCACCGGGGCGCGCATGTACCGCGGGCGTGCGCTGCCCGGGCTCGCCGGCCAGCTCGTCGTCACCGACTGGAGCGCCGCGTTCAAGCAGCCTTCGGGTCAGATCTTCGTGGCGCGACCCGCAGCGGGCGGGGGCGACGGGCTATGGCCCTACAGCCGCGCGCTGCAGCTCGATACGCGCGTCGTCGGCCTGGCCGAGGACCGCGCCGGCGAGTTGTACGTCCTCACCAACGAGACCTTCGGGCCCTACGGAACGACGGGCAAGGTTTACCGCCTCGTCGCGCGGCCGTGACGCGCCCTAGCGCGCGGCGCGCTCCATCGCTTCGAGGATGATCTCGCGCGCGCTCGCCGCATCGCCCCAGCGCACGATCTTCACCCACTTGCCCGGCTCCAGATCCTTGTAGTGCTGGAAGAAGTGCTCGATCTGGCTGCGCGTGATCTCGGGCAGGTCGGTGAGCGTCTTCACGGCGTCGTAGCGCCGCGTGAGCTTGCTGCTCGGCACCGCGATCAGCTTCTCGTCCATGCCCGATTCGTCTTCCATCACCAGCACGCCCACCGGCCGGCAGTTGATCACCGAGCCCGGCACGAGCGCGCGCGTGCTCGCGACCAGTGCGTCGAGCGGATCGCCGTCCCCGCACAGCGTGTGCGGCACGAACCCGTAGTTGCCCGGATAGCGCATCGGGGTGTAAAGAAAGCGGTCGACGACCAGCGCCCCGGAAGCCTTGTCGATCTCGTACTTGATCGGCTCGCCGCCCACCGGGACCTCGACGAGGACGTTGATGTCCTCCGGGGGATGGTTGCCGACGCGGATTGCATCCAGTTGCATGCAGGCTCAAGTCTAACGG
>JAOUGZ010000396.1 GCA_029865405.1 Betaproteobacteria bacterium | reverse complement strand
GGATTATTTCCTGGGGAATTCGCACGGGTTCAACACCGTGCATGGGCGGATGCCGTCGGTCCTGACCGGGGCGAACCTGGCCAATCGGGATCTGATCTATCTGGGGGTGTCCGGCGACGGCGATTCGGCTTCCATCGGCTTGGGCCAGTTCGCGCACGTGATGCGGCGCGGGGTGAACATGACCTACATCCTGGAGAACAACGGGGTGTACGGGTTGACCAAGGGCCAGTTCTCGGCGACTGCGGACAAGGGCTCGAAGGCGAAGAAGGGCATGGTGAACGCCGATGCGCCGGTGGATACGGTTTCCTTGGCGCTGCTCATGGGCGCCACGTTCGTGGCACGGAGTTTTAGTGGGGATAAACAGCAGCTCACGCCGCTGATCAAGGCGGCGATCGCGCATGAGGGCGCTGCGTTCATCGACGTGATTTCGCCCTGTGTTGCGTTCAACAATCATCCGGGTTCGACCAAGAGCTACGACTACGTTCGGGAGCACAACGAGGCGGTGAATCGGCTGGACTTCTGGCCTAACCGCGATGCGATCACCGTGGACTATTCGGAAGGTGGGGTGATCGAGGTGCCGCAGCATGATGGGTCGATCATCAAGCTGCGGAAGTTGGATGCGGAGTACGACCCGTCGGACAAGATCAACGCCGTTTCCCATATCGCAAGGGCGGCGGAGAAGGGGGAGGTGCTGACAGGGCTGCTTTATCTCGCGCCGGATGCGGAGGATTTGCATGCGCACCTCAACACCCACGAGGTGCCGTTTAACCGGCTTGGCGAGAGCGATTTGTGCCCGGGGTCGGCCATGCTCGACAGGATCAACGCCGCGCTGCGCTGAACGGCGGCACGCCGGCCGCACGCGTCCGCCATGAGCCGCCTCATCGACAAGCTCAAGCAGGCTGAGCGCAACCGGCAGCTCCGCGACCGCATCGCCACCGAGCGCGGCGCCGAGCAGACCCAGCAAGCCAAGATCGCCGAGGAAAAGCGCGGCCTCGACCTCGCGCGCGAGCGCCAGCAGGCGGAAGCCGAGCTGCGGCGCATCGCGCACACCCGGGCCGAGGCCGAGACCAAGGCCGCCCGCCTGATCGCCGATCGCGAGCGCGCCGAAGCGCACGCGCTGCAGGAAGCCAAGGCCCGGGAGCAGGCTGAGCGCCGGGCCTCAGAGCTCGCCGAAGCGCGCCGGCGCCAGGAAGAGGCCGCCGCCCAGCACGCGCGCGAGCGCGCCGAATCAGAGCAGCAGGCCGGACAGCTGCTGCGCGACCGGCTCGCGGCCGAGGAGCAGGCGCGGCGCGAGGGCGCGGCGCGCGCCGACGCCGAGCGCAAGGCGAACGAGGCGGCCAAGGAGCGCGAGGCGACGGAGAAGAAGCTGAAGCGCGAGCTGGAACTGCGTGCAGCCGCCGAAGCGGAGGCCGCGCGCCTCGCCGAAGAGCGCACGGCGATAGAGGCAGCGGCGCTCGAGCAGGCGCACCGCAACAAAGAGGCCGAAAGAAAGGCCGCACAGCTCGCCGAAGAGCGCACGCGGCGCGAAACGGAAGCCGCGCAGGCCGCCCAGGCGCGCGCCGAAGCAAGCGAAGCCGCGCGCGCGGCGGCAGCCGAGCGCGCCGCGGCCGACAAGCGCGCGGCGCTCGCCACGCGCGAGCGCGAGACCAAGGACACGCAGGCCGCGCACCGCGCGCAGGCGCGCACGCAGGCCGAGCAGGACGCGGCGCGCCTTGCCGAGGAGCGCCGCGAGGGCGAGGAGCGCGCGCTGCAGCAGTCGCGCGAGCGCGAGCAGAGCGAGGCCAAGGCGGCGGCGCTCGCGGAGGACCGGCAGCGCAAGGACCGCGCGGCGGAGGCCGCGGCGCGCGAGCGCGCGCAGGCCGACGCACGCGCGGCGGAAGCCACGCGCGCCCGGCTCGCGGCCGAGCGCGAGGCGACCGAAGCCGCGCACGCGCGCGCCGAAGCCGAAGCCGCGGCCGCGCAGCGTACGCTGGAGCGCGAGGCGGCCGACGCCGAGCTCGCCGCGGCGGCGAGAGACCGGGAAGCGGCGCAGGCCCGGGCCCTGGACGCGGTGAACGCGCGCCACGCGGCCGAGGAAGCGGCTAGGCGCGCGGCGGCCGAGCGGCTCGAGGCGGAGCAGGCCGCCGCGGCGCAGGCCGAGGCGCACGCCAAGGCCGAGGCGCTGCTTTTTGAGGAGGCCGAGGTGCGGCGCCAGACCGACACCGAGCTCGAGCTCGCGCTCAAGGCGCGCGCGGAAGAGGACGAGCGGGCAACGCGCGCGGCGGCCGAGCGCGCGCGCGTGGAGGAGCGCGCCGCGCGCCAGGCCAGGGCGCGGGCGAAGGCGGAAGCGAAGGCCCTCGAGCGCGCACGCGCGCGCCTCGAGGCCGAGCAGCGGGTCGAGGCGCGCGTGGCGGAGGCGCAGGCCGACACGGCGCAGGCCGGGGCGAACGCGAATGAGCGGGGCCAGCTCGACGCCGAGCGCGCCGCGGCGCGCGGCCGGCGCGGCGCGGGACGGCCGCGGGCGTGGCTGCTGATCGGGGTCGCGCTGGCGGCGGCGTTCGCGGTCGGCAACCAGTTCGGCATCCGCGCCCCCGAGCCGGTGCCGGTCGCCGCCGTGCCGGTGCCCAAGATCGAAAGAACCTTCGGCCTGCGCCTGGATCGCGACGCGCAGGGCTTCGCCGCGCGCGCGCAGGCCCGGCGCTAGCGCAGCTCGAGCGTCTTGCCTTTCATCCGCCCGCGGTACTCGCGCCCGCCGGCGCGGAACTCCAGCTCGTCGCCGCGCACGCGTCCGTCGAGGGCATAGGTCGCGCCCCCGGTGCGCAGCGTCCCGGAGAGCTTCTGGAACGCCTGCTTCAGCACCAGCTCGCCCTGCGGCAGCGAATAGCTTCCCGCCACCCGCGCCGGCACGATCCACAGCAGCGCCGTGCACCAGGAATCGCAGCCCGAATCCGGGTACAGGGTCGCCGTCTCGTCCGGCTCCCAGGCCTCCATGGTGAATGTGTTCGACACGACGCGCGTGCCGGGCTTCAGGCCGAGGAGCGTCGGCCGCAGCTTCAGGTTGATCGCCGGCAGGAGGAACATGGTGATCACGGTGGCCTGGGAGAAATCGGTCTCGAACAGGTCCGCCTTCTTGAACGTGGCGCGGCCGGCGAGGCCCGCTTTCTCGGCGTTGCGCTTCGACAGCTCGACCATGTCCGCGTCGTACTCGATCCCCACCGCCCGGGCGCCGCGCCGGGCGGCCTCGATGACGGTGCGCCCGTCGCCCGAGCCGAGATCCATGACGACGTCCGCCGGCGTGACGCGCGCGAGGTCGAGCATCTTCTCCAGCAGGGCCTGCGAGGTCGGCACCCAGACGACGTCCTTGCCCTCCTGGCCGATCGAGGGCTCGAAGACGCTCGATTGCGGCGCCTGCGCCAGGGCGCCCGTGGACAGGAGGAGGGCGAGCGCCGCCAGGCGCAGGAAGGACTTCGCGTGCATGTGGAATTTCTCCGGGGTCAGGAGCTGCAGGACAGCGCCGAGCACCCGGCCTTGTGCCGCGCCCACTCCGGGCGCCGCTCGGCGAGCGCATCGTGCTCCGGCTGCTCGTCGTAGGGCCGCTCGAGCACTGTCATCAGCCGCTCCAGCACCGACGCGTCGCCACCGGCCATCGCGTCGATCGCCTGCTGCGCGAGGTAGTTCCGCGGCACGTACTTCGGGTTGACGGCGTTCATGCGCGAGCGATCGGGCGAGCGCGCGAGCCAGCGCCGCAGCCAGGCCTCGAGCCGCG
>JAOUGZ010000395.1 GCA_029865405.1 Betaproteobacteria bacterium | reverse complement strand
ACGCGGGCGGCCAGCTCCTCACCGGCAGCTTCATGGACTACGCCATGCCGCGCCCCGGACTGGTGGGCGGCCTGCGCGTCACCGAGCACCCGGTGCCGACGGCGACCAATCCCCTGGGCGCCAAGGGCGTGGGCGAGGCGGGCGTCACCGGCTCGATGCCCTGCCTCATGAACGCGGTAATGGACGCGCTCCGGCAGGTGGGCGTCACGCACTTCGACATGCCGGCGAGCCCGCAGCGCGTCTGGCGGGCGATCCGCGAGGCCAAGGCCGGCAACCCGGCCGCGCTGGCGGTGAAGCAATAAATGGGGACAGACCTCATTTATCTTTAGTGCCGGCGGCGCAGCTCACGTCGCCCCGGGTTTTGCCTTTCAATGCGTCTCGCCTTTTCTGGCCGGGTGAATCTTCCGGCCAGAAAAGGCGAGATCATAGAAAACCAAACGCGGGCACCGGCGCGTTCGCGTCGCCGGCGCTGAGAATAAATGAGGTCTGTCCCTATTTAAACGTCCGTTCTTCCCACCAGGGGTAGAACGGCGGCATGTCGCGCGAGACGCGCATGCCGAACTTCGGCGCGCGCTTTTCCTTGAACGCGGCGATGCCCTCGGCGACGTCGCTCGAGGCGCCCATGTGGAAGATGCCGCGCGAATCGACTTTGTGCGCTTCCATCGGGTGGTCGGCGCCGAGCATGCGCCAGAGCATCTGCCGTGCGAGCGCCACCGACACGGGCGCCGTGTGGTCGACGATCTCCTTCGCCAGGGCGCGCGCCGCGGGCAGGAGCTCGGCCGGGGCGAGCACCTTGGACACGAGCCGGCCGGCGAGCGCCTCCTGCGCCGGGAACACGCGTCCTGAGAGTGTCCACTCCAGCGCCTGCGCGATGCCTACCAGTCGCGGCAGGAACCAGCTCGAGCAGGCTTCGGGCACGATGCCGCGGCGCGTGAAGACGAAGCCGAAGCGCGCCTCGGTGGAGCAAAGGCGCAGGTCCATCGGCAGGAGCATCGTCGCGCCGATGCCGACCGCGGGGCCGTTCACGGCGGCGATCACGGGCTTTTTCATGTCGAAGATGCGCAGCGTCACCTGGCCGCCGCCGTCGCGATGCGTGTCGGCGCTCAGGCCCTCGCGCTTCGCGTAGTCGAAGGTCGCGCTGCCCGCCGAGAGGTCGGCGCCGGCGCAGAACGCGCGCCCGGCGCCGGTGACGATCACCGCGCGCACTTCGTCGTCGGCGTCCGCGCGCGCAAAGGCGTCCACCAGCTCGTCGCGCATCAGGCGCGTGAAGGCGTTGAGCTTCTCGGGGCGATGCAGCGTGATCGTGGCGATGCGCCCAGCGACCTCGTAGCGGATTTCCTGGTAGTTCATCGCAGCTCCTTGCAGAAGCTAAATGGGCTCCTAAATGGGGACAGACCTCATTTACCTTCCTGTCTTGTCATCACGAAGGTACAAGAAGGTAAATGAGGTCCGTCCCTAATTTATGCGCCGCTCGCGGCCGCGCCAGTAGGGCTCGCGCAGCACGCGCTTGAGGATCTTGCCGGTGGGGTTGCGCGGAATGGCCTCGAGGAAGTCGACGGACTTCGGGCACTTGAAATGCGCGATGCGCCCGCGCATGAATTCGATGATCTCGGCGGCGCTCGCCTTCGCGCCCGGCTTGAGCACGACGCAGGCTTTCACCGCCTCGCCCCACTGCTCGTCGGGCACGCCGATCACCGCGCCGTCGGCGAGCGCCGGGTGCTGCATGAGCGTGTTCTCCACCTCGGCCGGGTAGATGTTCTCGCCGCCCGAGATGATCAGGTCCTTCATGCGATCGTGCAGGAAGAGGTATCCGTCCTTCAGGTAGCCGGCGTCGCCCGTGCGGAACCACTCGCCCGCGAAGGCGGCCTGGGTCGCCTTGTCGTTGCCCCAGTAGCCCTTCATGTTTTGCGCGCTGCGGACGAGAACTTCGCCGACCTCGCCTTCGGCGCAGTCCTTGCCGTGCGGGCCGGCGATGCGCAGCGCGACGTCGCCGATCGGCTTGCCGGCCGAGCGCAGCAGGTGCTTCTTCGGGCCGTCGGGGTCGTGGTCTTCGGCTGAAAGCCGGGTGATGGCGCCGGACGTTTCCGTGAGGCCGTAGACCTGCATGAAATCGCACTTGAACGTGCGCATGGCCTGCACCAGCACCTTGTCGCTGATGGGCGATGCGCCGTAGGAGATGCCTTTCAGCGAAGAGTAGTCTGCGTCGCTCGCGCCCGGCGACTGCAGCATGAACTGGATCATCGCCGGGACGAGGAAGGCGTGGGTGACGCGGTGCTCGGCGATCGCTTCGATCACCTTCGCGGGATCGAACTCGGGGTACAGCACGCTCGCGCCGCCGCGCTGGGCGGTAAGCAGGGCCACGCCCACGCCGGCGATGTGGTAGGTGGGCAGCGCGTTCAGCATGATGTCCGGAGCGCCGCGGTAGCCGATCGCGTCCGGCACCGCCTGCATCAACTGCTGCGCATTGCGGTGCGTGAGCTCGACGCCCTTGGGAAGCCCGGTCGTGCCCGAGGAATATAGTTGCAGCATCGTGTCCTCCGGCGAAGGCGGCGTCTGGTCCGCGAGCGGCGCAAAGGCGCTCGCCCAGCCCGCGAGCTCTTCGGTGAGGATGTTCGGCCTTGCAGCAGCGGCGAACGCCTGGTCCGCCATCATGAACTTTGCGCGCCCGTCCTTGACGATGTAGTCGATCTCGGGCGGCGCGAGCCGCCAGTTGACCGGCATGCACACCGCGCCCAGGCGGCACGCCGCCAGCACCAGGACCACGCATTCCGCGGTGTGCTTGGTGAGGCAAGCCACGCGGTCGCCGCGGCGGATCCCCTGTTTCGCCAGGCCCGCAGCCGCGCGGCCCGCGATGTCCCACAACTCGGCGAACGTCCAGCTGCGCCGCGGCGTCCAGTAGACGCGCTCGCCGCCGCGCTCGGCGGCGTGCCGGGCGAGGACGTCGAGGGTGCTCTGCATGCGCGATCAGCCGCGCTTGCCGACGACGCGATCGACCATCTCCGTCGCCGCGCCGAGGTAGTTCGACGGGTCGGTGAGCGTGTCGAGCGCCTTGCGATCGAGGTGCTTGGTCACTTCGGGTACCTGGGCGAGCGCATCGGCGAGGCTGCCGCCCTTTTCCGCCACCGCGCGGCACGCGTCGTAGACCACGTCGTGCGCTTCGTTGCGGCCCATGTGGGGCGCGAGGCCCATCATCACCGCTTCGGCGACGATCAGGCCGTGCGTCATGTCGAGGTTCTTCCGCATGCGGGCTTCGTCGACGATCAGCCCCGCCAGCATGAACTTCGCCTGATGAAGCGCGCCGCCCGTGAGCATGAAGGCTTCGGGCAGCGCGATCCACTCCGCGTGCCAGGGCCCGGTGGCGCGCTCGAAGTCCTGCACCAGCGCGTCGAGCATCAGCCCGGCGTGCTGGCGCACGGCTTTCGCCGCGGCGAGGATCAGCTCCGAGGAAATGGGATTGCGCTTCTGCGGCATGGTGCTGGAGGCGCCGCGCCCCTGCACGAACGGCTCGCTCACTTCCGCGACTTCGGTCGAGGCCATGAGCATCACGTCGAAGGAGATCTTGCCCAGGGAGCCTGTAACTAGGCCTAGGAAGTTTACGGCTTCGGCGAGGCCGTCGCGCGCCGCGTGCCAAGTCGCCAGTGGCTGCGCGAGCTTCAGCTCTTCCATCAGCGCCTTCTGCACCTCCATGCCGCGAGTCCCGAGCGAGGCGAGGGTGCCGGCGGCGCCGGCGAACTGGCCGACGAGCACGC
>JAOUGZ010000394.1 GCA_029865405.1 Betaproteobacteria bacterium | reverse complement strand
TCCGGAAAGCCGACCACCAGCGAAACGCCGCGCACGCGCGCGGCCAGCTGCTCGAGCTCGCGGCGGCAGTCGGCGAGGAATCCCTCGCGCAGCACCAGGTCTTCCGGCGGATAGCCGCACAGCGAGAGCTCCGGCGTCAGCACCAGGTCCGCGCGCGCGGCGCGCGCGCGCTCCGTGGACTCCAGGATGCGCGCGGCGTTGCCGGAAAGGTCGCCCACGGTGCAGTTGATCTGCGCCGCGGCGATCAGGATGCGTTCGGACATCGTGGGGATTCTATAATGGCGCCATGGCGACGAACGATTCCCTGCGCGTCGCCGACTCGCTCGCCGGGGTCCCCGCGGCGCAATGGAACGCGCTGGCCGGCGCCAACCCGTTCCTGCGCCACGAGTTCCTCGGCGCGCTCACCGACAGCGGCTGCGCCACCGCGAAGCGCGGCTGGCAGCCGCAGTTCCTGCTCCTCGAGCGCGCCGGCGCGCTGGCGGGCGCCATGCCGCTGTACGTCAAGTCGCATTCGCGCGGCGAGTACGTCTTCGACTGGGCCTGGGCGGACGCCTACGCGCAGCATGGCCTCGAGTACTACCCGAAGCTCGTGTGCGCGGTGCCGTTCACGCCGGTCAGCGGGCCGCGCCTGCTCGCCGTCGACGCCGCCGCGCGCGGCGCGCTCGCCGCCGCCGCGCTCGCCGCGGCGCGCGACTTCTCCTCCTTGCACGTGCTGTTCGCGCCGGACGCCGAGGCGCGCGCGCTGCAGGCTGCGGGCATGCTGCTGCGGCGCACGGTGCAGTTCCACTGGACGAACGCGGGCTACGCCGATTTCGAGGACTTCCTCGCGCGCCTTTCGCACCGGCGGCGCAAGACCATCCGCCAGGAGCGCCGGCGCGTGCGCGAAGCCGGCGTCGCCCTGCGCTGGCTGCGCGGGGCCGAGATCGGCGAGCGCGACTGGGCTTTCTTCCACCGCTGCTACGCCAATACCTACGCCCTGCACGGGATGCCGCCCTACCTCAACCAGGAATTCTTCCTGCGCGTCGGCGCGGCCATGCCGGAGAACTTCCTCCTCGTCCTCGCCGAGCGGCGCGGCGCGCCCATTGCGGCGGCACTGGACGTGGTGGCGGGCGACACCCTCTACGGCCGCTACTGGGGCGCGGTGGAGCACGTGCCGCTGCTGCATTTCGAGGCCTGCTACTACCAGGCGATCGAGTACGCCATCGCGCAGGGCCTCGCGCGCTTCGAGGGCGGCGCGCAGGGCGAGCACAAGCTGTTCCGCGGCCTGCTGCCGGCGGAGTCGCTGTCGGCGCACTGGCTGGCGCACCCGCGCTTCGCGCGCGCGGTCGAGGACTACCTCGAGCGCGAGGCGCTCGGCATCGCGCGCTACGTGAACGAGCTGAACGAGCACACGCCCTTCAAAGTATGATTCCGGCAAAGGAGGCACCATGAGGCTGAAAGACAAGGTTGCGCTGGTGACGGGGGGCGGTTCGGGATTCGGCGCGGGCATCGCCGAGCGTTTCGCCGCGGAGGGCGCGAAAGTGCTGGTCAACGACATCAACGCCGAGGGCGGCGCGCGCGTCGCGAAGAAAGTCGGCGGGGAATTCGTGCAGGCCGACGTCGCCAAGGGCGCGGACTGGGCGAAGATGGTGGCCGCCGCCACCGCCAAATTCGGCCGGCTCGACATCGTGGTGAACAACGCGGGCTGGACGCACCGCCGCAAGCCCTACCTGGAGGTCACCGAGGCCGAGTTCGACAAGGTGTACGCGATCAACGTGAAGAGCATCTATCTCTCGGCGCTGCACGCGCTGCCGGTGATGAAGAAGCAGGGCGGCGGCTGCTTCGTCAACATCGCCTCCACGGCAGGCCTGCGCCCGCGCCCCGGGCTCACCGTGTACAACAGCTCGAAGGGCGCGGTGATCCTGATGTCGAAGTCGATGGCCGCGGAGTTCGGCCCGGACAAGGTGCGCGTGAATTGCGTGAACCCGGTGTTCAGTCCCGAGACGGCGCTGTCGGCGGATTTCGCCGGCGGCGCGGTCACCGAGGAGGCGAAGAAGGCGTTCCTGGCGACGATCCCGCTCGGGCGCTTCTCCACGCCGCTCGACGTGGCGAACGCCTGCCTGTACCTCGCCTCGGACGAGGCGTCGCTGATCTCGGGAAGCTGTATCGAGGTGGACGGGGCGCGCTGCGTCTAAGAACCACGACGCGCTGCAGCGCAGATGCGGCCTGCGCAGCAGCGCCTTACTGTCAGAAAGTGCGCTAAGCCCTCTTGATGCCGCCCAGTAGCGCGGCAACCTGGGGCTGGCGCCGCTTGCCCTGCGGCTGCGGCGCCTCCGCCTTGGGCGCATCGCCGGCCGGCGCCGGCTTCGGCTCGTAAGGCCGCGAGAAGATCGGATCGCCGATCGGGCGCGGCGCTCTTTGCGCGGGCGCTGACGTGTGCGCCTGCGCGCGCGGTCGCGAAGGGGCCTCGCTGCGGCGCGGGCCGCGCCGCCCTTCCCGCCCGCCGTTCCTGCTGACCAGCGTCGCGACCGTGCCGCTGTCGGGCTGGAAGCCCGGCACCAGCGTGCTCTCCAGCTTTCTCTTGATCAGGCGCTCGATCGCCGCCAGCGCCTCGAGGTCCGGGGGCGCGACCAGCGAGATGGCCTCGCCCGCGGCGCCGGCGCGGCCGGTGCGGCCGATGCGGTGCACATAGTCCTCGGGCGAATGCGGAATGTCGAAATTGATCACCTGCGGCAGGCCTTCGATGTCGAGGCCGCGCGAAGCGACGTCGGTCGCCACCAGCACGGCGGTCTTGCCGGCCTTGAAATTCTCCAGCGCCACCAGGCGCTCGGCCTGCGACTTGTCGCCGTGGATGGCGTCGGCGTGGATGTGATCCTTGCGCAGCTGGTGCGCGAGGCGGTTGGCGCCGATGCGCGTGCCGCAGAACACCAGCACCTGCTTGAGATCGCGCGTCTGGATGAGATAGGAGAGCAACTCGCGCTTCTTCTCGCGCGCCACCGGATGCACGACGTGCGTCACCAGCTCGGCCACGGCGTTGCGCGCGGCGACCTGCACCTCGGCAGGATTGCGCAGCAGCGACTTCACCAGCCCGCGGATCTCGTCCGGGAACGTCGCCGAGAACAGCAGGTTCTGCCGCTCCTTGGGCAACAGCGCGATGATGCGGCGGATGTCCGGCAGGAACCCCATGTCGAGCATGCGGTCGGCTTCGTCCAGCGTCAGGATGCCGACCTGGTTCAGCATCACCGTCTTGCTCTGCACGTGATCGAGCAGCCGTCCGGGCGTGGCCACCAGCACTTCGACGCCGCGGCGCAGCTCACGGATCTGTGCGTCCATGTCGGAACCGCCGTAGACCACGGTGCTGCGCAGCGGCAGGTGCTTGCCGTACTCGCGGAAGCTCTGCTCGACCTGGATGGCGAGCTCGCGCGTCGGCGTGAGCACCAGCGCGCGCACCGGATGGCGCGCGGGCGAGGCGCTGGTACTGGCGAGCGGCGCCAGGCGCTGCAGGATCGGCAGCGCGAACGCCGCGGTCTTGCCGGTGCCGGTCTGCGCGCCCGCCATCAGGTCGCGGCCCGCCATCACTAGCGGGATCGCCTGCTCCTGTACCGGGGTCGGGTGCTCGTATCCCTGCTCGCGCACCGCCTGCAGAAGGGGTGGGAGCAGTCCGAGCTGATCGAAGGAAGTCTCTGCCAAGGCGCGCATTATACTCCGATCCCCCATGATTCTCCTGAGGAATCTCGCGCTGGCGCGCGGGCCCCACACCCTGTTCACGGG
>JAOUGZ010000393.1 GCA_029865405.1 Betaproteobacteria bacterium | reverse complement strand
GCTCTTCGAGCGCGACTGGAAGGAAAAGTCCTCCGGCGTGAAGCCGGCCGAGCGCGCCTTCGAGTACACGACGCGGCCCTCGCGCAAGAACCTGCACTAGGTAGTGGCCGCGCCGCGCCTTAACCAGGACACGTAGTGTCCGGTCCCAAATACCCGGGCTTCGACACGCTCGCGCTGCACGCCGGGCAGTCGCCCGACGCGACCACCGGCGCCCGCGCGGTGCCGATCTACGCCACCACCTCCTACGTCTTTCGCGACAGCGAGCACGCCGCGTCGCTGTTCAACATGGAACGCGCAGGTCACGTGTACTCGCGCATCTCCAACCCCACGGTGGCGGTGCTCGAGGAAAGAATGGCCGCGCTCGAGGGCGGCGTCGGCGCCGTCGCCACGGCCTCGGGCCAGGCGGCGCTGCACCTCGCGGTGGCGACGCTCATGGACGCGGGCAGCCACATCGTCGCCTGCAACTCGCTGTACGGCGGCTCGCACAACCTCCTCGGCTACACGCTGAGGCGCTTCGGCATCGACACCACCTTCGTCGCGCCGGGTTCGCCGGAGAATTTCCGCAAGGCGATCCAGCCCAATACGCGGCTGCTCTTTGGCGAGACGCTCGGCAACCCGGGGCTCGAGGTTCTGGACATCCCGGCCGTGTCGCAGGTCGCCCACGAGGCGGGGCTGCCGCTGCTCATCGACGCGACCTTCACCACGCCCTACCTGATGCAGCCCTTCGCGCACGGCGCGGACCTTTTGTACCACTCGGCGACCAAGTTCCTCGGCGGGCACGGCGTGGCGATCGGCGGCGTGCTGGTCGACTCGGGCCGCTTCGATTGGGAAAGAAGCGGCAAGTTCCCGCAGCTCACCGCGCCCTACGCGGGCTTTCACAACATGGACTTCGAGGAAGAGTCGGGCACGCGCGCGTTCCTGCTGCGTGCGCGGCGCGAAGGCCTGCGCGATTTCGGCGCCTGCATGGCGCCGATGACGGCGTTCCACATCCTGCAGGGCATCGAGACGCTGCACTTGAGGATGCCGCGCCACGTCGAGAGCACGCGCAAGATCGTGAATTTCCTGGCGTCGAACGCCGCCGTCGACAAGGTCCTGTACCCGGAACTGCCCGGGCACCCGGACCATGCGCTCGCGAAGAAGCTCCTGCCGAAAGGCTGCGGCGCGGTGTTCTCCTTCGACGTGAAAGGCGGGCGCGAGGCGGGCAAGCGCTTCATCGAGTCCTTGCGCGTCTTTTCGCACCTCGCCAACGTCGGCGACGCCAAGTCTCTGGTCATCCACCCGGCGAGCACCACGCACTACCGCATGAGCGACGAAGACCTGAAGAAGGCAGGGGTCGGCCCGGGCACGGTGCGCCTGTCGGTCGGGCTCGAGGATGCCGCGGACCTGATCGAGGATCTGTCGCGCGGCCTGCACGCGGCGCAGAAGTGAACTTCATCGTCGACGGCCGGCCGGCGTTCGCCTACACGGCCGCGCACGCGCTCGACCCGGGGAAGCCGACGGTCGTATTCGCGCACGGCGCGGGGCTCGATCACTCCTGGTTCGGGCTGCAGAGCCGCTACTTCGGCTACCACGGGCGCAATGCGCTCGCGCTCGACTTCCCCGGGCACGGGCGCTCCGCGGGCCCGCCGCTCGCCACGATCCCGGAAATGGCCGACTGGGTGCTCAAGCTGCTCGATGCCGCGAAGCTGGAGAAGGCGAGCCTGGTCGGGCATTCGATGGGCGCGCTCGTCGCCCTGGAGTGCGCGGCGCGCCACCCGCAGCGCATCGAGCGCATCGCGCTTCTCGGTATCGCCTACCCGATGAAGGTGTCGGCCGCTTTTCTCGATGCCGCGCAGGAGAACCGCCAGGAGGCCTACGACATGGAGACCATCTGGGGCCACGCGCCGCAGGTGCCGCTCGGCGGCAATCCCAATCCGGGCATGTGGATGTATGGCGATACGCTCGCACGCCTTTCGCGCCTCGCGCCCGGCGTGCTCTACAGCGACCTGAAGGCCTGCCACGGATACGCGGGCGGCGAAGCCGCCGCGGCGAACGTGAAATGTCCGGTGCAGTTCATCCTCGGGCGGCGCGACCAGATGACGGCGGCGAAGGCCGGGCTGGTATTCGCGCAGAAGGTGCCCGGCGCCGAGGTCGTGCAGATCGCCCCGTCCGGGCACTCGCTGATGGCCGAGTCGCCCGACGCGGTGCTCGACGCGCTCGCCGCCTTTCTCGCCTAGTCTTCCCAGCGCGCCGCGCGCACGGCGGCGATGATGAGGCCGCCGAAGAGCGCGATGCCGCCCGCGATCACCGCGAACACCGCGCCGAGCGGCCCGTCCAGCGCCACCACCAGCGCGCCCGCGGCGAACACGAACACCAGCCGCACCGTGCCCGCCAGCACCGGCAGCACCATCCGGCCCGCGCCCTGCGAGGCGAAATAGAGCGCCATGCCGGCGCCAAAGAGCACGTAGAACGGCGCGACGATCCTCAGGTAGAGGCTCCCGGCGGCGAGCACCGCGGGGTCGTCGCTGAAGATGCGGATCCAGACCGCCGGAAACAGGGCCACCGTCACGCCGATGGTGAGCGAGATGCCGGCGGCGATCGCCGTCCCGGTCCAGGCGATCGTCTTCGCGTGCGCGCCGCGCCCGGCGCCGACGTTGGTGCCGACCATGACGACGAGCGCCTGGCCGATGGCGAAGACGAGCGGGATCTGCAGCAGCTCGAGGCGCACGCCCACGCCGTAGCCGGCGAGCGCGGCGGTGCCGAAGCTGCCGACGAAGCCGGTGAGGATCACCGCGGTGAGCACCGTCTGCAGCGCGCCGACGGAAGACGCCGCGCCGACGCGCAGGATCTCGCGGAACACGCGCCATTCCAGGCGCCAGTGCTCGCGCGCGGGGCGCAGGCCCTCGCGCCACACCATGGCGCCCATGATCAGGCTCGCGACGAGGAAAGCGGCGATGTAGGCGAGCGCCGCGCCGGCGATGCCCAGGCGCGGAAACGGCCCCCAGCCGAGCGTGAGCGCGCCCGAGAGCGGGATCTGCACCAGCGCGGCAGCGGCGAGCGCGGCCGCCGGCGCGAGCGTGTTGCCGCTGCCGCGCAGCACGCTGGCCAGCGTGTTGGCGAGCCACACCGCGACCGCACCGGCGAATAGCACGTGCGAATACGCGAGCGCCTGCGCGAGCGCCGCGCCTTCGCCGCCAAGCAGCCCGTAGAGCGCGTCGCCGACGCCGAGGAGCAGCGCCGTGAAGGCGAGCCCGCCGCCCAGCGCTATGACGAGCGCGTGCGCGATGAGGCGCTTCGCCGTGTCCTCGCGGCCGGCGCCGAGCGCGCGCGCGAGCGCCGAGGAAACGCCGCCGCCCATGGCGCCGGCGGAGAGCATCTGCATCAGCATCACCAGCGGGAAGACGAGCGCGAGGCCGGCGAGCGCCGCGGTGCCGAGGCGGCCGACGTAGTAGGTGTCGGCGATCGACACCGCGGTCTGGAACAGGGCGAGGGCCGCGCCGGGCGCGGCGAGGCGCGCGAGCGTCGGGATGATCGGACCCTCGAGAAGGCGCTGCGCTCGCGCGGTGCTCACCGTGCTCACGTGGCGAGCCTATCGTAAGATTCTCCCGGCATGCTCGGCGCTTTCACGTTGCTCCTCGTCTACCAGCTGGTCGGCGAAGTGCTGGTGCTGGTCACCGGCCTGCCGGTGCCGGGGCCGGTGGTGGGCATGCTGCTCCTTTTCCTGTCGCTCGCGGCGCGCGGCTCGGCGCCGCAGTGGCTGCGCGACACCTGCCAGG
>JAOUGZ010000392.1 GCA_029865405.1 Betaproteobacteria bacterium | reverse complement strand
GAGGAAGCCGATCGGCAGCCAGCCGGAGCGCGCGAACGCCGGCAGCAGCAGCGTGTAGAACCAAACCAGGAATCCGGCGGCGAGCCCGGCCAGCGCCCCCAGCCGGGTGCCGCCCTTCCAGAATATGCCGCCCAGCGCCGCCGGCGCGAACTGCGCCACCGCCGCGAAGGAGATCAGCCCGATCGCGACCAGCGCGTAGGCCTCGCCCGCCAGTCTGAAATACAGGTAGCCGAGCAGCAGCACCGCGACGATGGCGCCGCGCCGGATGCCGAGCAGCAGTCCGCTCAGGTCCAGCCGCTCGTTCAGGCGCAGCGCGCGCATGCGCAGCAGGACCGGCATCACGAGGTCGTTGCACACCATCGTCGAAAGCGCGATGGTTTCGACGATCACCATGCCCGTGGCCGCCGACAGGCCGCCGATGAACACGATCAGCGCCAGCAGCTCCTGTCGCTCCACCATCGGCAGCGTCAGCACGAACGTGTCGGCGTCGACACCGCCCCCGGGGAAGTGCAGCAGCCCGCCGAACGCGATCGGCAGGACGAACACGTTGATCGCCAGCATGTACAGCGGGAACAGCCAAATCGCCTTGTTCAGGTGCTTCTCGTCCTTGTTCTCGATCACCGTGACCTGGAACTGGCGCGGCAGGAACATGATCGCCATCATCGACAGGATGGTGAGCCAGACCCAGCTCGAATAGCTGCCGGCGACGGCGTCGAAGGGCGTGAGCATGGCGGCGAGCTTTGGCTCGGCTGCTGCCCGCGCGAACAGGTCGCCGAAGCCGTCGTAGATGCCCCAGGTTACCCAGGCGCCGACGGCGAGGAACGCCACCAGCTTTACCAGCGACTCGAAGGCGATCGCAGCCACCATGCCCTCGTGATGCTCCGAGGTGTCGAGATGGCGCGTGCCGAACAGGATCGTGAACGCGGCGAGAAACAGCGCCACGAAAAGCGCCGTGTCCTGCAGCACGGGCACGGTGCCGAGCTTTGCCGGCATGACGATGTCCGGGTACTGCAGCACGACCGCGAAAGTGTTCGAGATCGCCTTCAGCTGCAGGGAAATGTAGGGCACGATGCCGATCACCGCGATCACGGTCACCACGCCCGCGAGCAGCGCGCTCTTGCCGTAGCGCGAGGAGACGAAGTCGGCGAGCGAGGTGATGCGGTTCTGCTTGCTGATGCGCAGGATCTTGCGCATCACGATCCACCACAGCGCGATCATCAGGGTCGGGCCGATGTAGATGGGGAGGAACCCCACGCCGTTTTCGGCCGCCCGGCCCACGCTGCCGTAGAAGGTCCACGCGGTGGCGTAGACGGCGAGCGACAGGCTGTAGACGTACGGGCTGTCGATCAGCGAGCGGCCGGCGTCGGCGCGCCGGTCGGCGTAGTAGGCAATCGCGAACAGCAGCCCGATGTAGGCGAACGAGGTGAGGCCGACGACCCAGCCCTGCAGCATGCCCATCCCCCGGCGCCGCTAGCCGCGGCGCTCGATCACCAGCGCCATGAGCCCGATCAGCGCCGCCCAGGCGAGAAAGAAGTACACGTACAGCACGGGTATGCCGAACAGCATGCGCGGCACGTTGAACACGGCGAGCAGCGGGTAGTTGAACAGCAGCAGGCCGAGCAGGCACAAGGCCGCCAGGCGCTGGCCGCGGACGTCGTACTCTCCCATGCCGCCTCCCTTGCGCTGCCGCTGGGCGGCGCGCTTCGCTATTGCTTCTGCGCCAGCTGCTCCAGGATCGCCGGGTTTTCGAGGGTCGAGACGTCCTGCTTGATCTCCTCGCCCTTGGCGATGGCGCGCAGCAGCCGCCGCATGATCTTGCCCGAGCGCGTCTTGGGCAGGTTGTCGCCGAAGCGGATGTCCTTCGGCTTGGCGATCGGTCCGATCTCCTTGCCCACCCAGTCGCGCAGCTCCTTGGCGATCTTCTTTGCCTCCTCGCCCGTCGGCCGCGGACCCTTGGTGACCACGAACGCCACGATCGCCTCGCCCGTCAGGTCGTCCGGGCGCCCGACCACCGCGGCCTCGGCCACCAGCTTGGTGTGCGCGACGAGCGCCGATTCGACTTCCATGGTGCCCAGGCGATGCCCGGACACGTTCAGCACGTCGTCGATCCGGCCCATGATGCGGTAGTAGCCGTCTTCGTCCGTGCTCGCGCCATCGCCCGCGAGGTAATACTGGCCCTTGAAGTCCGCCGGGTAGTAGGTCTTCCTGTAGCGCTCCGGGTCGCCCCAGATGGTGCGCAGCATGGCGGGCCAGGGCCGCTTGATCACCAGGATGCCGCCCTTGCCGCGGCCCACCGGCTTGCCGGTTTCGTCGACGATGTCGGCCATGATGCCGGGCAGGGGAAACGTGGCCGAGCCGGGCTTCGTCGCAATCGCGCCCGGCAGGGGCGAGATCATGTGGCCGCCGGTTTCCGTCTGCCACCAGGTGTCGACGATCGGGCAGCGGCCGCCGCCCACCGTCTCGTGGTACCAGATCCAGGCCTCGGGATTGATCGGCTCGCCCACCGTGCCGAGGATGCGCAGCGACTTCAGGTCGTACTTCTTCGGCTGGTCTGCGCCCGCCTTGATGAGCGAGCGGATTGCCGTCGGCGCCGTGTAGAACACGTTCACCTTGTGATCCTGGATGATCTTCCAGAAGCGCCCGGCGTCCGGATACGTGGGAATGCCTTCGAACATCACCTCCGTGGTGCCGACGGCGAGCGGCCCGTACACGATGTAGCTGTGCCCCGTCACCCAGCCGACGTCCGCCGTGCACCAGAAGACGTCCTCCGGCTTGTTGTCGAACACCCACTTCATGGTCAGCGCGCACCAGAGCAGGTAGCCGCCCGTGGAATGCTGGATGCCCTTGGGCTTGCCGGTGGAGCCCGAGGTGTAGAGGATGAACAGCGGGTGCTCCGCATTTACCCAGGTCGGTTCGCAGGTGTCGGCCTGCCCCTTCACCACGTCATCCCACCACTTGTCGCGCGGCGCCTGCATCGGCACCTTGCTGCCGGTGCGCTTGTAGACGATGACGTTCTTCACCTTGTCGCAGCCGCCCATGGCGAAGGCCTCGTCGACCACGGGCTTGAGCGGAATCTCCCTGCCGCCGCGGAACTGGCCATCGGCCGTGATGACCTCGGTGGCGCCCGCATCGACGATGCGCTCCTGCAGCGACTTGGCGGAAAAACCGCCGAACACCACCGAGTGCGTCGCGCCGATGCGCGCGCAGGCCTGCATCGCCACCACCACCTGGATCGACATCGGCATGTAGATGAGGATGCGGTCGCCCGTCTTCACGCCGTGCGCCTTGAGCGCGTTCGCCAGCTTGCACACCTCGTGATACAGCGCCTTGTAGGTGATCTTCGTCACCTTGCCGTCGTCGGCTTCGAAGATGATCGCCACCTTGTCGGGCTGGCTCTTCAGGTGCCGGTCGAGGCAGTTGTAGGAGGCGTTCAGCTCGCCGTCGTGGAACCAGCGAAAGAACGGCGCCTTCGATTCGTCGAGCACCTTGGTGAACGGCTTGTGCCAGAGCAGGTGTTCCTTCGCCAGCCGGCCCCAGAAGCCTTCGAAGTCCTTCTCGGCCTCGGCGCACAGCTTCTGGTAGGCCTCCAGGCTCGGGATGTTGGCCTTCTTCGCGAACTCGGGCGCTGGGGGAAAGACCCTGGTTTCGTGCAGCACCGACTCGATGTTGGACGACATGCAACGCCTCCTCTGAACGTATCCCGGATTGAATCAAGCGTATGCTAGATTTAGCGCCTTCCGCAACTTTTCAGCCGCC
>JAOUGZ010000391.1 GCA_029865405.1 Betaproteobacteria bacterium | reverse complement strand
CAGGCCGACGCCGGCGAGCAGCGCGGCGAGCTCCGAGAGCGCGCCGCCCACGCCTTCGAGCAGCGTGCGCAGGCGCTGCCAGTCGAGCCGGTAGCGGCGCGAGAACTGGTTGATGACGAGGAGCAGCGCCGTGGCGTAGAACGGCGCGAGCGACTCGCGCTGCAGCACGAGCAGCATGTACACCAGCAGCGCGAACACGAACAGGTAATGCCAGCCCTCGAGGAACGTCTTCGCCAGCGACGGCAGCTCCTCGCGCGGCAGGCCCTTCAGGCCGTTCTTCGCCGCGTAGCCGTCGATCTGCACGAAGAGGGCGAAGTAAAAGAGCAGCGAGGGTACGAGCGCGGCGATGGCGATCGTGACGTAGGGCACACCGAGAAAAGACGCCATGACGAAAGCCGTGGCGCCCATCACCGGCGGCATCAGCACGCCGCCGGTCGAGGCGCAGGCTTCGACCCCGCCCGCGTACGCCGGCTTGAAGCCGATGCGCTTCATCGCCGGGATGGTGACCACCCCTGTGGTGAGCACGTTGGAGACCACGCTGCCCGAGACCGAGCCCATCAGGCCGCTGGCGAAGATCGAGACCTTGGCCGGGCCGCCGCGCACCGAGCCGAACAGCGCGAAGGCGAGATTGTTGAAGAAGTGCGCGGCGCCCGTGTATTGCAGCACCGCGCCGAACATGACGAAGCCGATCACCAGCTCGCCGAAGGCGCGCGTCGGAATGCCGAGCGCGCTCTCGCTCGAGGCAAAGTGGAACGACGCCGTGGAAGCGAGATCGCGCGGCAGGCCGGAGATCGGCCCCGGCATGTGGCCGGCGAACACCGGATAGAGCGAGATCAGCGCCACCACCACGAACACGGCATTGCCGCCGGCGCGCCGCGTCGCCTCGAGCAGCATCACCCAGCCGACGTAGGCGACCCACACCGCTTCGCGCGGTGCCTTGTACTCCCAGCCTTCCTCGACGATGCGCTGCGCGTGCAGCGCGAAGTAGGCGAACACGGCGAACGAGGCGGCGAACAGCAACACGTCGTACCAGGGCACGACATCGCACCGCGCACGCTTGCCCCCCGGCACGAGCAGAAAGACGCTCCCCACCAGCAGCGCGCACAGCCAGTAGAGATACGCGGTGTCGAGGAGCGTCTTGCCGACGAAGAAGCCGAGGTTGAGGAGCTGGTTGAGCGCGAGGCCGATCGCGCCCGAAACGAGCACGATCAGCGCTACGCGCCACAGCGGCGCGAGCGAGCGGTAGCGCGTCTCGATCGGCGCCGCCTCGGCGGCGTCGGACATGGCGCTCGCCTAGCTCACCAGCTCGTCGTCACCGGGTCGAAGCCCGCGTTGGTGAGCGCGTCGGCGCGCGCCTTCTGCCAGGCCTTGACGAAGGCGTCGTCGTTGGCATGCGCGCCCTTCTTCACCTCGGCCCAGGCGGCGGCGAGCACCTTCTGGCGCTGCAGGAGCTTGTCGTTGTGCGCCTGCTCGGCGGCGCTCCACTTGCCCATTTCCTTCCAGAAGCGGATCGCGCCGTCGTGGAACGGGATCACCCAGGCGAAGTTCTGGCGATCGACCGCCCAGCCGGCGTTGCCCGGCGCGGCGCTCTTGTACATGTCGTAGGTTTCGACCATCGCCTTGGTCATGTTGTAGACCAGGTTCGCGTCCTGCGCGGCGTAGGTCATCAGAATCGGGTACGGGTAGGTGGCCGACTCCGCGGGCTTGTCCTTGGAGAGCTCGGCGCCTTCGGTGCCCATGAAGGGGAAGAAGAACGGCGCCACCGCGTTCATGCGCGCCCAGCCCGCCTTGTCCTTGTGCGAGAACACCGGGTAGACGAGCCCGCGCGGCGACTTGGCGATCTGGTACGCCTTGCCCGAGATCGACGAGGTGAAGGCCGCGTCGACCTGGTTGTTGATGATGCCGTCCATCGCCGCGCCGAAGCCACCGAACTCGACCTTCTTCACGTCGTCCCAGGTCAGGCCGGCGAAGGCGAGCATGGCGGTGATGTTCTGGTTGAGCGCGGGCGAGCCGATCACCCACGCGACGCGCTTGCCCTTCAGGTCGGCGACCGTGCGCACGCCGACATCGCCGGCGGCGATCACCGTGAGCACTTGGTCGGAGGTGTTCAGCATCAGGCCGCGCACCGGCTGCGGGCCCCAGCTCGGGGCGCCGAACTCGAACACGCCTTCCATCGCGAGGTAGGCCCCGCCCACGCCGTTGGCGGAGAACTGCACCTGGCCCTCGCGGATCGGCAGGTTCCGCGACACGTCGTTCTTGCCCGGCAGCACGCGCAGGCTGACGTTGTACTTCTGCTTCAGCGCGTTGCCGATGGCGACGGCCTGGTTGTAGCCGCCCGAGCCGACGTCGTAGGCGCTCCAGGAAATCGTCGGCGGCAGCTTCACGTCGGCGTGCGCGGCGACGGAGACAGCGAGTGCGGCGGCGAGCGCCGCGCGATGCAATGCGGTGGTCATGAAACCCTCCTCCTCCAAGGTTGGCCCGTGGATGTTAACCGATACCGGGGAACGATAGAATGCCCCTGCCGATGAGCCAGCCGATCAGCCGCTTCCCCGTGCCCGAGTTGAAGAGCCTGCCCGAGGACGTGCGCGCGCGCATCTTCGCCGTGCAGGAGAAATCGGGCTTCGTGCCCAACGTGTTCCTGGTGCTCGCGCACCGCCCCGAGGAGTTCCGCGCCTTCTTCGCCTACTACGACGCGCTGATGGAGAAGGAGGGCGGGCTCACCAAGGCGCAGCGCGAGATGATCGTGGTCGCGACCTCCGCGGCGAACAGCTGCCAGTACTGCGTGGTGGCGCACGGCGCGGTGCTGCGCATCCGGGCGAAGAACCCGCTGGTCGCCGACCAGGTGGCGATCAATTACCGCAAGGCCGACATCCCGCCGCGCGAGAAGGCGATGCTCGATTTCGCCATGAAAGCGGCGCTCGAGTCGCACGCGCTGGACGACGCCGATCTCGAGGCGTTGCGCCGGCACGGGTTTACCGAGGAGGACGCCTGGGACATCGCCGCCATCGCCGCCTTCTTCGCCCTGTCCAACCGCATGGCGAATTTCACCGCCATGCGGCCGAACGACGAGTTCTACCTGATGGGGCGGGTGCCGAAGGAGAAGTAGCCGCTCAAGCAGCGAGCGCGGCGCTACCCCGCGCCGCGGGCGCCTGCAGCCAGCGCGCCAGCTCGGCGACGCCCTGCCCGGTGGTGGCGGCGGTGCTGAACACCGGGACTGCGGCGCCCTTCTTCAGCGCGAGCATCGCGAGGAGCTCGCGCGCCGTGCGCTCCGCGCCCGCGAGATCGGCCTTGTTGACGACGAAGGCGTCGGCGATCTCCAGGATGCCCGCTTTCAGCGCCTGCACGTCGTCGCCGAGCCCGGGCGGGCAGATGACCAGGCGGGTCGGTGCGATGCTCGCGATCTCCACTTCGGACTGCCCGGCGCCGACGGTTTCCACCAGAACGTAGTCGAAGCGCGCCGCGTCGAGCAGCGCGACCACGCGATGCGTGGCGCCGCTCACGCCGCCCGGGTGGCCGCGCGAGGCGAGCGAGCGGATGAAGATTTCGTCATGTCCCTGCACCTCGCCCATGCGGATGCGATCGCCGAGCAGCGCGCCGCCGGACACCGGGCTGGACGGATCCACCGCGACCACCGCGACGCTGCTGCCATCCGCGAGCAGCTCCTTCGCGAGCGCGGCGACCAGCGTGGATTTGCCCGCCCCGGGCGGGCCGGTGATGCCGATCACCCGGGCGTGGCCGCGATGCGCGGCGAGCTGCCGG
>JAOUGZ010000025.1 GCA_029865405.1 Betaproteobacteria bacterium | reverse complement strand
TTCGAGACCCTGGCGAAGGCCGAGCGCTCGCACGCCAATCGCTTCCAGAAAGCGCTCGACGCACTGGCGGACTGATGATGGCGCGCATCGAGCGCGACAGCCTGCTGCCGCTGGAGGCCTACGCGCGCGAACGCAACGCGTTCCGCGCGCGTACCCTCGAACACAAGAAGCGCCGCTCCGTGCCCTTGGGCGAGCACGTCACCCTGCTGTTCGAGGACGAGCTCACCATCCGCTACCAGATCCAGGAGATGCTGCGCATCGAGCGCATCTTCGAGGAGGACGGGATCCGGCAGGAGCTGGAGGCCTACAACCCGCTGGTGCCCGACGGCACCAACCTCAAGGCGACCATGATGATCGAGTATCCCGATGTCGCAGAGCGCCAGCGCGCCCTGGCGCGCCTCAAGGGCATCGAGGATCGGGTATGGGTGCAGGTGGACGGCTGCGCGCGCGTGCCGGCCATCGCCGACGAGGATCTCGAGCGTGAGAACGAGGAGAAGACCTCGGCGGTGCATTTCCTGCGCTTCGAGCTGGATGCGCAGATGCGCAAGGCGCTGCGCGCGGGTGCTGGCCTCGCGATCGGCGTCGATCACCCGCAGTACCAGGCCGCCGTCGAGGCCGCGCCCGCCGTTCGCGCCGCCCTCGCCGCCGATCTCGACTGACGCGCCGCGCACGGCGGTTCGCGTGGCTCGCGCTGGCGGCGGCGCACGGCGCCGTGCTGGCCCAGCCGCCCACGGACTGGGAGCGCCGGCAGACGGAGCGCAGCTGGCGCGAGGCCAAGGTCGAGCCGCCGGCCTATCCCGAGAAGTCGAACCTGCTGCCGTTCTTCGTCAGCGCCGCGAGCAACTTCGATTTCTTCATCGACGCCAGGTCGCTCTCCGTAGGCGAGGACGGCGTGGTGCGCTACGTGCTCGTGGTGCGCAGCCCCCAGGGCGCCGAAAGCGTGAGCTTCGAGGGCATCCGCTGCAGCACCTCGGAGGTGCGCATCTACGCCACCGGGGCGAGCGGCGGCTGGTCGCGCCGGGCGAGCCCGTGGCGGGAGATTGCGCCGCGCAGCGTGCAGCGCTGGCACAACGCGCTGCGCGACGAGTATTTCTGCCCGCTCGGCAATCCGATCGGCAGTCCGGCGGAGGGCGTGGCCGCGCTCAGGCGCGGCATGCATCCGAGCCGCGCGCCGAGCGGCGACTAGTGTCCCGAGTCAGAAATGCGTGATCGTTTTTCTTCGATCTCGGGACTGGGCCGCTCTTGCCCAGTCCCGAGACACAGGGGCGATCACGTTGGCGTGGGCGCCTGCGCCATGCGACGGTCTCAGGGTCTCGTGATTTCCCGCAAGAACGAAAAGGCGCGGGAAATCACGAGATCGGCTAAAAGCTGAAAGGCGACGGATTTCGGACTCAGCACACTAGTGTCCCGAGTCAGAAATGCGTGATCGTTTTTCTTCGATCTCGGGACTGGGCCGCTCTTGCCCAGTCCCGAGACACAGGGGCGATCACGTTGGCGTGAGCGCCTGCGCCATGCGACGGTCTCAGGGTCTCGTGATTTCCCGCAAGAACGAAAAGGCGCGGGAAATCACGAGATCGGCTATAAGCTGAAAGGCGACGGATTTCGGACTCAGCACACTAGTCCGCCTGCAGCAGCACCAGGTTGTTGCGGTGGATCAGCTCCGGTCCGTCCACGTAGCCGAGGATCGCCTCGATTTCGCCGGAGGGCCGGCGCATGATGCGGCGCGTTTCGGCGGCCGAGTAGTTCACCAGGCCGCGCGCCACCTCGCGCCCCTCGGGGTCGAGGCAGCCGACCACGGCGCCTCGTTCGAACTCGCCCTGCACGGCGGTCACGCCGACGGGCAGCAGGCTCTTGCCGTCGCGCGCGAGCGCGCGCACGGCGCCTGCGTCGAGCTCGAGCCGTCCGCCGAGCGCGAGATGGTCGGCGAGCCACTGCTTGCGCGCGGCGAGCGGGGTAGTCTGCGCAACGAGCAGGGTGCCGATGCGCTCGCCGCGCGCCAGGCGCAGCAGCACGTCGGGCTCGTGCCCCGAGGCGATCACCGTATGCGCGCCGCTGCGCGCCGCGCGCTGCGCGGCGAGCACCTTGGTGATCATGCCGCCGCGCCCGAGAGCGCTGCCGGCGCCGCCCGCCATCGCCACCAGGCGTGCCTCTCCGGCCTGCGCCTCGCTCACCAGGCGCGCGCCGGGCGCGCGCCGCGGATCGGCCTCGAACAGTCCCGGCTGGTCGGTGAGAATGACGAGCGCGTCGGCTTCCACCAGATTGGCGACCAGTGCGCCGAGCGTATCGTTGTCGCCGACCTTGATCTCGTCGGTGACCACGGTGTCGTTCTCGTTGATCACGGGAATCACGCCCAGCTCGAGCAGCGTGGCGAGCGTGAAGCGCGCGTTCAGGTAGCGCTGGCGGTCCGCCATGTCGGCGTGGGTGAGCAGCACTTGCGCCGTGGCGAGCCCGTGCTCGCGAAAGCAGGACTCGTAGCACTGCACGAGGCCCATCTGGCCCACGGCCGCCGCCGCTTGCAGCTCGTGCAGCGCATGCGGGCGCCGCGTCCAGCCCAGGCGCAGCAGACCCTCGGCGATTGCGCCCGAGGACACCAGGAGGCAGCGCCGGCCGAGCTTGCGCAGCTCGGCGATCTGCGTCGTCCAGCGGGCGATGGCCGCGACATCCAGCCCGCGCCCTTCGTTGGTGACGAGCGAGCTGCCGACCTTGACGACCAGGGTCCTGGCGGCGGCGAGGGGACCGGTCATCGGCCTAGGCGGCGCGCCGCGCGCGCGTGGCCTTGGGTGTCGCCGCGAGGAACCGATAGGCCGCATTGCACAGCTCGCGGCAACCCGCCCCGCTCAGGGCGCTGACCTTGAACCAGGGGCTCTTCCAGCGCAGTGTGCGCAGGATGCCCGCAATGCGCGCATCGGCGTCCGGCGCCAGGTCGGCCTTGTTGAACACCAGCCAGCGCGGCCGGCGGTACAGCGTCTCGTCGTACTTGCGCAGCTCGCGCACGAGGGCGCGCACGCCTTGCGCGGGCGCTGCCGCCTCGTCGAACGGCGCGATGTCCACCACGTGCAGCAGCAGGCGCGTACGCGCGAGGTGGCGCAGGAACTGGTGGCCGAGCCCCGCGCCTTCGGCGGCGCCTTCGATCAGCCCCGGTATGTCGGCCACCACGAAACTCGCGTCGTGCGCGATGCGCACCACGCCAAGCGACGGATTGAGGGTCGTGAACGGATAGTCCGCCACCTTGGGGCGCGCGCTGGACACCGCGCGTATCAAGGTCGACTTGCCGGCATTGGGCAGGCCGAGCAGGCCGACGTCGGCCAGCACGCGCAGCTCGAGGGCCAGCTCGCGGCTTTCTCCCGGCTCGCCGCGCGTGTGCTGGCGCGGCGCGCGATTGATGCTCGACTTGAAATGCAGGTTTCCGAGCCCGCCACGCCCGCCGCGCGCGAGCAGCGCACGCTCGCCGTCGCGCGCCAGGTCGGCGACGACGTCGCCACGGGCCGCGTCGCGCACCACGGTGCCGAGGGGCATGCGCAGCTCGATGTCGCGTCCCCCGCGGCCGTACTTGTCCGAGCCGCCGCCCGCCGCGCCATCGCCGGCGCGGTGCAGGCGCGCATAACGATAGTCGATCAGCGTATTGAGGTTGCGATCGGCCACCGCCCACACGCTGCCGCCGCGCCCGCCGTCGCCGCCGCTCGGGCCGCCGCGCGGCACGTAGCGCTCGCGCCGGAAGGCGGCGCTGCCGTCACCGCCCTTGCCGGCGTGCACCTCGATCTTCGCTTCGTCGATGAATTTCATGTCGCAGAAACTAAAAAGCCCTACCGGATCCGATAGGGCTTGGTTGGGTGGGCCGTGCGGCCGTCAGGCCGGTACCACGCACACCGTCTTTCTGCTGCGCTCGCCCTTCACCACGAACTGCACCTTGCCCGGGACGCGCGCGAAAAGGGTGTGATCGCGTCCCATGCCGACATTGGGCCCGGGGTGCACCTGCGTGCCGCGCTGGCGCACCAGGATCTGCCCGGCGTTGACCTGCTCGCCCCCGTAGGCCTTGACGCCGAGGCGCTTGGACTGCGAATCGCGGCCGTTGCGCGAACTGCCGCCTGCTTTCTTGTGTGCCATGTTCGGGTCCTTGCGTTCAGGCGCCGGCGACGATGTCGTCGATGCGGATTTCGGTGTAGTTCTGGCGGTGCCCCTGCGACTTCTGGAAGTGCTTGCGCCGCCGCAGCTTGAAGATCTTGACCTTGTCGCCGCGGCCGTGCCCGAGGACCGTGGCCTTCACCTGGGCGCCCGCCACCAGCGGCGCGCCCACGCGCACCGCGTCGCCCGCGCCGACCAGCAGCACCTGGTCGAAGGCGACGGCGGCGCCGACGTCGGCCGCGAGCGTCTCGACGCGCACCTGCTCGCCGGAACTGACGCGATACTGTTTGCCGCCGGTCTTGATGATTGCGTACATGGGAATTCCGTCGCCAAAGTCCGATAAAGACTTGGAATTATAGGAGATTCGGGCCGCCCGCGTCAAAGCCTTGTATGCTTCGCTTCGCGTGCTTGCCGCACCCGCCATGCCGACTACCACCGCCAGCGCTCTCCTGTCCCCGGTCGCCGAAGACTTGCAGCAGGTGGATGCGCTCATCCGCACGCGCCTCGACTCCGACGTCGCCCTGGTGCGCCAGGTCGCCGAGTACATCGTGGCCGGCGGCGGCAAGCGGCTGCGCCCGGCGCTGCTGCTGCTGACTGCGGGCGCCCTGGGCTGCCGCGGCGCGGCCTGCCACGAGCTCGCCGCGGTGGTGGAGTTCATCCACACGGCGACACTGCTCCACGACGACGTGGTCGACGAATCGCAGCTGCGGCGCGGGCGGCGCACGGCCAACGCCGCCTTCGGCAATGCGGCCTCGGTGCTGGTCGGGGATTTCCTCTATTCGCGCGCCTTCCAGATGATGGTGGGGCTCGACAACCTGCGCGTCATGCGCGTGCTCGCCGATGCCACCAATACGATCGCCGAGGGGGAAGTGCTGCAGCTGATGAACTGCCACGACCCGGATGTGGATGAGGCGCGCTATCTCGACGTGGTGCGCAGAAAGACCGCCAAGCTGTTCGAGGCCGCGGCGCGGCTCGGCGGTGTGCTCGGTGGCGCCGCGCCGGCCCTGGAGGAGGGGTTGGCGGCCTACGGCATGCACCTGGGCACCGCTTTCCAGGTCGTCGACGATGTCCTCGACTACTCCGGGGCGGCGCAGGAAACCGGCAAGAGCCTCGGCGACGACCTTGCCGAGGGCAAGCCGACGCTGCCGCTGATCCGCGTCATGCAGGCGGGCGGCGCCGAGCAGCGCGCCCTCGTGCGCCACGCCATCATCGAAGGCGGGCGCGACGACTTCGTGCCCGTGCTTGCGGCCATCCGGGAGACGGCGGCGCTGGACTACGCGCGCGCCGCAGCCGGGCGCGAAGCCGAGGCTGCGTCGCGCGCGATCGCCGCGCTGCCGGCCTCGGCGTACAGGGAATCTTTGCTAGAATTGGCGGCCTTTGCGGTGTCGCGCCGCAGCTAGCGGTCCGGCGATTCGGGGTGTAGCTCAGCCTGGTAGAGTACTGCGTTCGGGACGCAGGTGTCGCTGGTTCGAATCCAGTCACCCCGACCATCCTCACTTTCCTAGAATAGGGCCATGGGACGCCTGATCCTGCTCGCCCTTGCGGTGCTGGTCCTCGTCTGGCTGCTGCGGCGTGCGCTGCGCGCTCGCCAGGGCGGCGCGCCGAAAGTGCCGGGCGCGCCGGGCGAGCTGGTTGCGTGCGCGCACTGCGGCGTGCATCTGCCCCGCGCTGAAGCGCGCAGCGCGCCCGGCGGCGACTACTGCAGCGAAGCGCACGCGCGGCTCGGCCCGCGCGAGCCCTGATGGCGACGCTGGCCTACGCGCCGTTGTTCGCACGCGAAGACCGGCCGCCGGATTCGTTCTGGATCTCGCTGCAGTACTTCAACCTGTACCGCATCGTGGTGGCGCTGCTGTTCCTCGGCGCCACCTACTTCGCCTACGAGCCGGCCAATTTCGGCGCGCATGATATGCGGCTGTTTCGCGGCGTCTGCGTGGCCTACCTGATCCTCGCCATCGCCTTGCAGTTCGTGCTGCGCGCGGTGCACGAGCGCTTCAACCTGCAGCTCTCGGTGCACGCGCTGCTCGACGTGCTCGTCATCCCGCTGCTCATGTACGCGAGCGGCGGCATGCGCAGCGGCCTGGGCGTGATGCTGCTCATCTCGCTCACCGGGGCCGGGCTGGTGGCGCCGCTGCGGCTGAACTTCCTGTACGCCGCGCTCGCGGCGATCGCCGTGCTGCTGGAGGAAACCTACTGGGTGCTGGCGCTCGATCTGCCCTCGGCCGGCGTGGTGCCGGCAGGCCTGCTGTCGATGGGCTTCTTCGCGATCGCGGGGGCCACCGGATGGCTGGCGCAGCGCCTCGCGGCCAACGAGCGCCTGGCGCGCGAGCGCGGCCGCGCGCTGGCCAATCAGACGCGCGTCAACCAGCTGGTGATCGCGGACATGCAGGACGGCGTGGTGCTCCTCGACCGCCAGGGCCGCGTCGTCGAGCACAACCCGCAGTCCATGCGCCTGCTCGGCATGGATGTGCTGCGCGGACTGCCGCTCGCCGCAGTGCTGCCCGGCCTGGCGGCGCGCTGGCGCGAGTGGCGCGACGCCGGCGGCCGCGCGGCGGTGTCCGTAGACCTGGAGGCGCGCGGCAAGGAGGTGCGCGCCCGCCTGCTCGACACCGGCAGCGAAGACCAGTTCACGGTGGTGTTCGTCGAGGACATGACGCGCTCGCGCGAGCAGGCGCAGCAGCTCAAGCTGGCGGCGCTGGGCCGGCTCACGGCGAATATCGCGCACGAGATCCGCAACCCGCTCGCCGCCATCAGCCATGCCGCCGAACTGATCGCCGAAGAGCGCAGCGACGCCGATCGCGGCCGCCTGACGCGCATCATCCACGACAACACGCTGCGCCTGGAGCGCCTGGTCGCCGACGTGCTGCAGCTCAATCGTCGCGACCGCGTCGCCACACAGCGCATTGCGCTGGCGGCGTGGCTGCGCCAGCTCCTCGAGGAGTACGTCGCCAACGAATCGCTGCCGGCGGCGCGCATCGTCATCGACACGGTGCGTGACGAGTGGGTCGAGTTCGACCCCGAGCATCTGCGCCAGGTGCTGTGGAACCTCCTGCGCAACGCGGTGCGCCACGCGCGCGCCGCCCCGGGCAGCGTGCGCATCGCCGCGCACGCGTTCGGCGACAAAGTAGAATTGAGCGTCACCGACAACGGGCCCGGCGTGCCCGCCGCCATGCAGGGCCAGTTGTTCGAGCCGTTCTTCACCACCGACAGCAAGGGGACGGGCCTGGGCTTGTACCTCGCACGCGAACTGGCCGCTGCCAACGGCGCGCTGCTCGAATACGTCAACGACCTTCCGGGCGCGCATTTCCGCATCGTCTGCCGCGGCGGAGCGTCCGCATGAAGCGTGGCGAGCGCCGCCCCGCCCAGCGCGAGCGCCACGTGCTGGTGGTGGACGACGAGCCCGACATCCGTGAGCTGCTCGAGCTGACGCTGGCCAAGATGGGGCTCGCGGTGGTTTCGGTCGGCAGCCTGGCCGAGGCGCGCGATGCGCTGCGCGATGCGCGCTTCGACCTCTGCCTCACCGACATGCGCCTGCCGGATGGCGAAGGCCTTGACCTGGTGCGCCTCATCAGCGGCCTGGCGAAGGACCTGCCGGTGGCGGTGATCACCGCGCACGGCAGCGCCGAGAATGCCGTCGCCGCCCTGAAGGCGGGCGCCTTCGACTACGTCTCGAAACCGGTCGGGCTGGAGCAGCTGCGCGCGCTCGTCAAGTCCGCGCTGTCGCTGCCCGACCAGGCAGACCCGCCGGCACGCGACCTGCCGCTGCTCGGCGGCAGCGCGCCGCTCACCCAGGTGCGCGAGCTGATCGGCAAGCTCGCGCGTACACAGGCGCCCGTGCACGTGTCGGGGGAGTCCGGCAGCGGCAAGGAGCTCGCCGCGCGCCTGATCCACGGCGAGGGCGCGCGCCGCGAGCGCCCGTTCGTGCCGGTGAACTGCGGCGCAATCCCCGAGAACCTCATGGAAAGCGAGTTCTTCGGCTACAAGAAGGGCGCGTTCACGGGCGCCGACCAGGACCGGGACGGCTTCTTCCAGGCCGCCGACGGCGGCACGCTGTTCCTCGACGAGGTGGCGGACCTGCCGCTCGCCATGCAGGTGAAGCTGCTGCGCGCCATCCAGGAAAAGCGCGTGCGCAAGGTGGGCGCGACGCAGGAGGAGGCGGTTGACGTGCGCATCATCAGTGCCACGCACCAGAACCTGGCGCGGCTGGTAGAGGCGGGGCGCTTTAGGCAGGATCTGTTCTACCGCCTCAACGTGATCGAGCTGACGATGCCCCCCTTGCGGGAGTGCCGCGAGGACATCCCGCTGATTGCAGCGAGCATCCTGGAGCGCATCGCGCGCGCCGGCGGCGCGGCGCCCGCGCGGCTGTCGGAGGCGGCGCTCGCCGAACTCTCCGACTACGACTTTCCCGGCAACATCCGCGAGCTGGAGAACGTGCTGGAGCGCGCCACGGCGCTTTCCGGCGGCGCGGAGATCGGCGCCGACGACCTGATGCTCAAGCCGGTCGCGCAGGACGAGGCGGGCGCGCGCGCGGCCGACGGCGCGCTGGGCGCGCCGCTCCCTGAATACCTCGATCGCGTGGAACGCGAGGCGATCCTCGAAGCGCTGGCGCGCACCCAGTTCAACCGCACGGCCGCCGCCAAGCTGCTCGGCATCACCTTCCGCACGCTGCGCTACCGCATGCAGCGCCTGGGCATCACCGATGAGACTCGGCCCTGACGGGCTGCTGCGCGGCGCGCGCCACACCGCGTCGCCCAACTGCGACGCACGGCCGCGCGGCGCCGCCGTCTGGCTGCTCGTGCTGCACGCGATCAGCCTGCCCCCCGGGAAGTACGGCAGCGATGCGGTCGAGCGACTGTTCACCAACCGCCTCGACGCCGGCGCGCACCCGTACTTTCGTGGCATAGCGTCATTGCGCGTGTCGGCGCATTTCTTCGTGCGCCGCGACGGTGCGCTGCAGCAGTTCGTCCCGGTGCACCGGCGCGCCTGGCACGCCGGCGCCTCGCGCTGGCGCGGCCTCACGCGCTGCAACGACTATTCCGTCGGCGTCGAGCTGGAGGGCGTCGCGGACCGCGCGTTCGCCGAGGCACAGTACCAGTGCCTGGCGCGCCTCGCGCGCGCGCTCGCGGCGCGGCTGCCGCTGCGTGCCTGCGCCGCGCACAGCGACATTGCGCCCGGGCGCAAGCGCGACCCGGGCGCGCGTTTCGACTGGCGTCGCTTCCACGCGGCGCTGGCGAGCCACTAGAACTTGTAGCTGGCTTCGCCGCAGCCCCAGCCTTTAGTAGGCTCGCTGCACCGCGCCATTTCTGCGTGGCGGCGCTCGGCGCGCCATGCCGCTTGCAAAATAATCAACCCGTGGTACATTGCGGCCACTAGAAGTGGTTAGCAATCAGGCGTTCAGCACCATATATTGTGGTTCCCCTGCAGGTCGTCACCGAACTGCAACGAGCCGGCAGGCCGCAGCGCAAGGGAGGCAGCAACATGCAGATCGCGCAAGAGAGTCCAGCAACCGGCCCCGTGGCAGGCGCGAGCGTTGCCGACTCCAGTCGCGCGATCCATGCCGCGTACGCGGACTACAAGATCATCCGGCGCAACGGTGCCGTGGTCGGCTTCGAGCCGGCCAAGATTTCGGTGGCGATGACCAAGGCGTTCCTGGCCGTGAACGGCAGCCAGGGCGCCGCCTCGGCGCGCATTCGCGAGCTGGTGGCGCGGCTCACCGAGCAGGTGGTGGGCGCGCTGCAGCGGCGCCAGCCGCAGGGCGGCACCGTGCACATCGAGGACATCCAGGACCAGGTCGAATTGGCGCTGATGCGCTCCGGCGAGCACGACGTCGCGCGCGCCTACGTGCTGTACCGCGAAGAGCGCTCCAAGGCGCGCGCCGCGGAGAAGGCCGCCCGCGAGCGCCAGGCACCCGGCACGGTCCTGCACGTGGTGGACAACGGGGCGCGCCGTCCGCTCGAGCTCGAGGCCCTGCGCAGGCTGCTGGAATCGGCGTGCCAGGGCCTGGAGGGTGCGGCGGCGCCGGCGACCATTCTGGAGGCGACGCTGCGCGACCTCTACGACGGCGTGCCGATGGAAGAGGTGCGCAAGTCGGCGATTCTCGCCGCCCGCGCCATGATCGAGAAGGATCCGGCCTACAGCTACGTCACGGCGCGCTTGCTGCTCAATACCATCCGCCTGGAAGTCCTGGGCGAGGAAGCGAGCCAGGAAGCGATGGTGACGCGCTACGCCACCTACTTCCCCGAGTTCGTGCGCCGCGGCATTGAGGCCGAGCTGCTCGATGCGGAGCTGGCGAAATTCGACCTGGCGCGCATCGGCGGCGCGCTCAAGGCCGAGCGCGACCTCAAGTTCGGCTATCTCGGCCTGCAGACGCTGTACGACCGCTACTTCCTGCACGTGCGCGGCCGCCGCATCGAGCTGCCGCAGGCCTTCTTCATGCGCGTGGCGATGGGCCTGGCGCTGAACGAGAAGGACCGCGAGGCGCGCGCCATCGAGTTCTACGACGTGCTGTCGACGTTCGATTTCATGAGCTCGACGCCGACGCTGTTCAACGCCGGCACGCAGCGCTCGCAGCTCTCCTCGTGCTACCTGACGACGGTGGCCGACGACCTGACGGGGATCTACGACGCCATCAAGGAGAATGCGCTGCTTGCCAAGTACGCCGGCGGCCTGGGCAACGACTGGACCCCGGTGCGCGCCCTCGGCTCGCACATCAAGGGCACCAACGGCAAGTCGCAGGGCGTGGTGCCGTTCCTGAAGGTGGTGAACGACACGGCGGTCGCGGTCAACCAGGGCGGCAAGAGGAAGGGCGCGGTCTGCTCCTACCTCGAGACCTGGCACCTGGACATCGAGGAATTCCTCGAGCTGCGCAAGAACACCGGCGACGACCGGCGTCGCACGCACGACATGAACACGGCGAACTGGGTGCCGGACCTGTTCATGAAGCGCGTGATGGAAAACGCGGAATGGACGCTGTTCAGCCCCTCGGACGCCCCCGAGTTGCACGACAAGGTCGGCAAGGCCTTCGAGGAGGCGTATCTGCGCTACGAGGACAAGGTGGCGCGCGGCGAGCTGAAGCTGCACAAGCGCCTGCCCGCAGTGCAGCTGTGGCGCAAGATGCTGTCGATGCTGTTCGAGACCGGGCATCCCTGGATCACGTTCAAGGATCCGTGCAACCTGCGCAGCCCGCAGCAGCACGTGGGCGTGGTGCACAGCTCGAACCTGTGCACCGAGATCACGCTGAACACCTCGGCAGACGAGATCGCGGTGTGCAACCTGGGCTCAGTGAACCTGCTCGCGCACATGGGCGACGCGGGCCTGGACTTCAAGAAACTGCAGCGCACCGTGCGCACGGCGATGCGCATGCTCGACAACGTCATCGACATCAACTATTACGCAGTCGACAAGGCGAAGAACTCCAACCTGCGCCATCGTCCGGTGGGCCTGGGCATCATGGGCTTCCAGGACTGCCTGCACGTGCAGCGCGTACCCTACGCCTCGCGCGAGGCGGTGGAATTCGCCGATCGGGCGATGGAAATGGTGGCCTACAGCGCGTACTGGGCCTCGACCGAGCTCGCCGAGGAGCGCGGCCGCTACCCGACCTATCCCGGATCGCTCTGGGAGCGCGGCATCCTGCCGCAGGATTCGCTCGACCTGCTCGCCGCGGAGCGCGGGGGCTACGTCGAAGTCGACCGTTCCGGGGCGCTCGACTGGGAGCCGCTGCGCGAGCGCATCCGCGCGCACGGCATGCGCAACTCGAACTGCATCGCCATCGCGCCCACGGCGACCATCGCCAACATCGTCGGCGTGTCGGCCTCGATCGAGCCGACCTACCAGAACCTGTACGTGAAGTCGAACCTGTCGGGTGAGTTCACGGTGGTGAACGAGTTCCTGGTGACCGACCTGAAGCGCGCCGGCCTGTGGGACGAGGTGATGATCGCCGACCTCAAGTACTTCGACGGCAACCTGGCGCGGGTCGACCGCGCCCCGGCCGAGCTGCGCAAGCTCTACGCCACGGCCTTCGAGGTCGAGCCGCGCTGGCTGGTGGAAGCCGGTGCCCGGCGCCAGAAGTGGATCGACCAGTCGCAGTCGCTGAACATCTACATGGCCGGCGCCTCGGGCAAGCGGCTCGATGAAACCTACAAGCTGGCCTGGATCCGCGGCCTGAAGACCACCTATTACCTGCGCTCGATGGGTGCGACGCACGCCGAGAAGTCGACCTCGAAGGCGGGGCAGCTGAACGCGGTGCCCGCCGACGGCGGCGTGCCGGTGGTGGCGGCCGACGGCGAGGCGAATTTCTGCGCCATCGACGATCCCGAGTGCGAGGCCTGCCAGTAATGCTCGAGTTCGAAGACGAAGACGGCAAGCCGAACGCCATCTCCGGCCTCGCGGTGCAGCCGACCAGCGGCTTCATGCCCGGCGCCGGCGGCAAGGAAGAGCGCTTCGCCGCCGGCAACGCGTTCCGGCGCATCACGGTCGAGGACAAGCGCATCATCAACTCCAAGGCCGACGTCAACCAGCTGGTGCCATTCAAGTACAAGTGGGCCTGGGAGAAGTACATCGCCGCCTGCGCCAATCACTGGATGCCGCAGGAAATCAACATGAGCCGCGACATCGCCCTGTGGAAGGACCCGCACGGCCTGACCGCGGACGAGCGGCGCATCGTCACGCGCAACCTCGGCTTCTTCGTCACCGCCGATTCGCTCGCCGCCAACAACATCGTGCTCGGCACCTACCGCCACATCACGGCGCCCGAGTGCCGGCAGTACCTGCTGCGCCAGGCCTTCGAGGAAGCGATCCACACCCATGCCTACCAGTACATCGTCGAGAGCCTGGATCTCGACGAGGGCGAGGTGTTCAACGCCTATAACGAGATCGGCTCGATCCGCGACAAGGACGAGTTCCTGGTGCCCTTCATCGACACGCTCACCGATCCGGCGTTCAGGACCGGCACGCCGCAGGCCGATCAGGACCTGCTAAAGAGCCTGATCGTGTTCTCGTGCCTGATGGAAGGGTTGTTCTTCTACGTCGGCTTCGCGCAGATCCTGGCGCTCGGCCGGCAGAACAAGATGACCGGCTCCGCCGAGCAGTACATGTACATCCTGCGCGACGAGTCGATGCACTGCAATTTCGGCATCGACCTCGTCAACCAGATCAAGCTGGAGAACCCGCACCTGTGGACCGCGGACTTCCGCGAGGAGCTGCAGGCGCTGTTCCGCCGGGCGGTGGAGCTGGAATACCGCTATGCCGAGGACACCATGCCGCGCGGCGTGCTCGGCCTCAACGCGCCGATGTTCAAGGAATATCTGCGCTTCATCGCCAATCGGCGCTGCCAGCAGATCGGCCTGGATGCGCTCTACCCGGGCGCGGCGAACCCGTTCCCGTGGATGAGCGAGATGATCGACCTGAAGAAGGAGCGCAACTTCTTCGAGACGCGCGTGATCGAGTACCAGACCGGCGGCGCGCTGAGCTGGGACTGATGCGAGAGGAGAAACGCCAAGTGCATCGAGTGACCGCCTGCAAGGTGCAAGACGACTACAAGCTCTGGCTGCGGTTCGAGGACGGCCTGGAAGGCAGCGTGTTCCTTGGCAACCTGCTCGAAATCGGCGCGTTCAAGCTGTGGCGCGACGTACGCGAGTTCGAGAAGGTGAGTGTGGATCCCGAGTCCGCCACCGTCACCTGGGAAGGCGGCATCCGCCTCGATCCTGATATCCTCTACCAGGATCTGGCGGCGAGAGGCGGGCGTTGATGCAGGATTGCGGAGAATTCAGTCCGCATCCGGGGAGAGATTCCCGGGCGCGGTTGAATAGTTCGACCAGAGATGGCCGGACTTCTTTTGTTCAACTACCAGCAAGGAGCTAGTCATGGCAAAGAAAAAAGCCAAAAAAGGCGGCAAGAAAAAGAAGAAGAAGAAATCATCAAAGAAAAAGAAGAAAGCAGTTAAGAAGTCATCCAAGAAGAAGGCAGCGGGCCGGAAGAAAAAAACCGCCAAGAAAAAAAAGGCGAAGCCCGTTAAACCTAAGGCCAGCTCTGCGGGCACGATGACGGTGGCAGTATCGCCGGCATCCTCCGCCGCGATTTCCGGCGCGCGAACCGCGCTGAATCCGGCGGCCGCTTGGCCGTTTCCAACCGGCACCCGGCCGTAACCGGGGGCTGAACGGGAATGTGGCGGGGGGCGCAAGCCCCCCGCCAGGCCCCTCGAAGCTCAGCGGACCGCCTTGGTCATTCGGCGCAACTGAAGGTCTGAGGTCGGTCCGCGAGGCTTCCCTGGCTCCCCGCCGAAGGGTCGGCTGGGAGCAGTCTCAGCCGGCATTTTACCGGGGTTCAAAAGCGCCACAAAACAAGTTCGTAGATCGAACTTGTTCATGTCGCATCGCAATAGATGAATATTATTAACTGTCAGAACATATTGACGATATTGAGTAATTTGTCATACCATGACGGA
>JAOUGZ010000390.1 GCA_029865405.1 Betaproteobacteria bacterium | reverse complement strand
CGGTGTCGCGCGGCCAGCGCATTGCGGAGATGGGCGACAGCGACGCCGACCGGCCGAAGCTGCACTTCGAGATCCGCAAGTCGGGCAAGCCCGTCGACCCGCTGCGCTACCTGCCGGAAGACCGCCCTTCCTGAGCGCGCGCGCGGCCGCGCGCCGCGCGCAGCTGCTCGGCCAGATCGGCTACCGACAGCGCGTAGAACACGCTGCGGTTGTAGCGCGTCAGCACGTAAAAGTTCTGCAGGCCGATACGGAAATCGGCGGGCTGTTCGGGCGTCTCCAGCCGCAGCAGCACGGCCCGCGTGTCGGCGGGCAGGGGCGCGCCGCGCACTTCGACGCCGGCCCGGACCAGCTCCTCCACGGTGTGCCGTGGCAGCGGACTGTCGGCGATGAACGCCTCGTGGTCCGCGCCCGTGACGCGTGCGTCACGCTGCACCGGTGCGCCGCGCACCCAGCCATGGTTCTTGAGGAAATTGGCGACGCTGCCGACGGCGTCGGCGGCGTTGCCGCGCAGGTCGATGGCGCCATCGCCGTCGAAGTCCACCGCGTGGCGCAGGTAGCTGCCGGGCATGAACTGCGGAATGCCGATCGCGCCCGCATAGGAGCCCTTGACCGAGAAGACGTCGAGCTCCAGCTCGCGCGCGAACAGCAGGTAGTTCTCGAGCTCGCCGCGAAAAAAGGGCGCGCGCGGCGGGTAGTCGAACGCGAGCGTCGCCAGCGCGTCGATCACGCGCCAGCGGCCCGTATTGCGGCCGTAGAACGTCTCGATGCCGATGATGGCGACGACGATCTCCTCGGGCACGCCGTAGGCGCTGCGCGCCCGCGCGAGGAACCTGCGGTGCGCCTGCCAGAACTCGACGCCGGCGTGCACATGGCGCTCGTTCACGAACAGCGCCCGGTAGGCCTGCCAGGAATCCGCCTGCCGCGGCTGTGCGCGCATGGCGGCGAGCACGGCGTCCTCGCGCCGCGCACGCGAGAACACGGCGCGCAGCTCCTCGGCGCTGAAGGCGTGGCGCTCGACCAGCTCATGGATGAAGCCGGCGACGTCGTCGCGCAGCGCGTAGCTCGCGTTCGCGTCCTCCTCGGCGCGGGCAGCCGTCGCCGCCGCCATGAGCAGCAGGGCCAGCAGGCGCCGCGTTGTGCTCATGCGAGCTGCAGCTCGCGCACGCGGCGCGCGAGCTCGGCGATGCGGCCGCGCGCCGCGGCGCGCCCGTAGCGCGCGGCGATGTAGAGCGCGGCGATGGCGCGGATCGACGCCGCCGCCTCCGGCAGGCGCGCGGCGGCGCGCTCGGCGTAGTCGCGCGGGCCCTCGGCCGGGGCGCGCGCCACGCCGCGCGCCCCGAGCTTGCGGCAGAATGCCTGCCAGGCGCGCTGCACCGGGTCCGGGCGCGAGAGGCGGCGCAGCGACCAGCCGAGCATCAGCAGCGTGAACGCGCCCAGGATCGACGCCATGGCCGCAGTGAGCTTGCGCCAGTCGGCGTCGCGCATGCCGATGCGCGACATCAGGTCGCGCTGGCGCTCGGCGCCGTAACCGAGGACCCACACGTTCCAGCGGTGCGCGAGCGCTTCCCAGTTGCTGCGCAGTCCGCGCAGCCATCCGAGTCGGGGCCTCATCAACAGCGGCACCGGGTCGCCGGCGCGCACCGCGCGCGCGAGGCCGGCGTCGACGCGGCCGGGCACCGCGGCCGCAGTCGGATCGACGCGCGCCCAGCCGCGCCCCGGGAGGTGCACCTCGGCCCAGGCATGCGCATCGGACTGGCGCACGCTGATGATGCGATCCACGTAGTTCACCTCGCCGCCCTGGTAGCCGGTGACCACGCGCGCCGGCACGCCCGCGGCGCGCATCAGGAACACGAACGCCGAGGAGAAATGCTCGCAGAAGCCTTCGCGCGTGTCGAACAGGAACTCGTCCACCGGATCAGGACCGAGCAACGGCGGCTCGAGCGTGTAGCCGAGCCTGCTGTCGCGGAAGAACGCGATCGCGCGCTGCAGCAGCTGCAGTTCGTCCGGCGCCGTGCGGCGCCACCCGGCGGCGAGCGCGCGCGCGCGCGCGTTGCCGCCTTCGGGCAGCGCCAGCGCCCGGCGCAGGCTGTCCGGGCGTTCGAAGGGCACGGGTTCGGCGCGCGCGAGCGAGGCCGCGTCGTAGCGCAGGCGCGCACGCACCGGCGCAGTGGCCACCACCATGCCGTCGTTGGTGTAGCGGCCGCGCACCGGCAGTCGGGCGACGCTCTCCAGCGCGAACAGCCAGGTGCGGTTGTGCGGTTCCAGGGTTACCACGTAGTCGTAGCGTCCGCCGCCCCGCGGCGCCGCGAACTCCTCCAGCCACCCCGGGCCCATGCGCCAGGTGCGGCCGTCGAAATCCCACAGCACCGGTCCGCGCCAGTAGCGCTCGCGCGGCGGCGGCGGTTCGCCGTCGAATTCGGCGCGAAAGGCAATGGCGTCGGATTGCGCCAGCTGCGACAGATTGCCCGGCGACATGGTGTCCGAGAGCCCGGTCATGCCGGCGTACGCATCCTGCGGCAGGCCCCACAGGGGGCCCTGCACGCGCGGAAACAGCAGGAACAGGATCAGCGCCGCCGGTGCCGCGTGAGCCAGAAGCACGCCGGCGCTGCGCAGGTTCGCGGTCACCGGTCGCCGTGGCGCGGCGAGGCCGACCAGCGTGCCGGTGACGACAACAAGCGCGAGCCCCATGAGCAGCGCGGTCGGAATGCTCTGCGTGTAGAGCAGGTTGGTCATCACCAGGAAGTAGCACAGGAAGGCCACCACGGCGGCGTCGCGATGCGTGCGCATCTCGGCCAGCTTGAGACCGGAGAACAGGACCAGCAGCACGATGCCCGAGGTGCGGCCGAACAGCGTGCGGTATTCGAGGTACACCGCGCCGATGGCGAGCAGCGCGATCCCCAGCACCAGCCAGTGCGAAGGCGGGGCCGAGCGCTCGAGCGCGATGCGCACGCGCCACGCGTACAGCCCGAGCACGACGAGCGTGAGCCACCAGGGCATGCGCAACGCGTGCGGCGCGGCGACCAGCACGAGCGCGGCCAGCAGCCCCGCGAGATCGCGCGGCGTGATGGCGCGCTGCTCGGGCGCAAGGGGGTGGGGCGTGCTCATGCGATGCCGTACAGCGCCAGCGCCTGCAGGCAGGCGGCGTGGTGCGCATCGCCGCGATCGGGGGCGAGCGTGCAGCCGGGCAGGCGCAGCCCGTAGCGCGCGCCGCTCTGCTCCGCGGCGAGCACCCAGCCCGCGAGGCGCGACAGCCGCTGCTCGGCGTCCAGGGTCGCGGCGAAACGCGTCCAGTCGAGCCACAGCTCGATCCCGGCCGCGCCTGCGAACTGCTTGGTCAGCATGTCGTCCGAGCGCGCCACCGCCTTCCAGGCGACATGGCGCGGCGAGTCCTGCAGCTGGTAGGCGCGCAACCCTGAAAAATCGTCGCTGCCCTGCGCCTGTGCGCGCGCCGCGCCCGCTTCGGCGTCAGGGGTTGGCGCGGGCAGCGGCGTGCGCTCCGGACGCGGGTACACCAGGCAACGCGCCTCGGGCTCGACGTAGCTCCAGGCGCGAAACAGCCCGAGGGGAAAGCGCGTCTCCAGCAGCACGCGGGTGAGCGCCAGCCAGCCGCGCTTTGCCGCGGGCACGGCGAGCACCGCCTCCGCGACGGCGCCCGGCGCGAGGTCGAGGACCACCTGCGCGCCGCTCGCCTGGTGGCGAACCAGGATCGCCGGCCGGTCGAAGCGCGCGCGGTTGTCGAGGTACAGGCGGAACTGCGCCGCCTCGCC
>JAOUGZ010000389.1 GCA_029865405.1 Betaproteobacteria bacterium | reverse complement strand
CGATGTGGATCGCGGCGACGCCCGCCTGCTCGAAGGCCTGCACCGTGCGCCACATGTTCGCCGGATCGTTGAAGCCGCCCTCGGCGTCGGCGATCACGGGAATCTGCACGGCGTTGGCGATCGTCTTCGCCTGCGCGGCGAGGTCATCGAGCGTGAGCAGGCCCGTGTCCGGCAGGCCGTAGCGGCTCGCGGCGGTGGCGTAGCTGCCGATGTAGACGGCCTCGAAGCCGTGGCGTTCGACGAGCTTCGCCGAGAGCGCGTCGGTCGCGCCGGGCACGGCGAGGGTGCGGCCCGCGTCGACGAGTGTGCGCAGGCGCCGGCGCAATTCCGGTATGTCGGTCAGGACGCGCTCCCGGGAAGTGGGGCACTAATATAGCGCGATGAACCTGCGCCGCCGGCTGGTCGACGCGCTCGCCGCGCGGTTGCCGTTCTACTACGGCTGGGTGATCCTCGCCTGCGTGTGCGCGGCGGGGTTCTCGCGCCAGGGCTCGGCGGTGGCGACGCTGTCGATCTTCGTCGAGCCGATGACCGCCGAGTTCGGCTGGTCGCGCACCGCGATCTCGGCCGCGGTGTCGCTGGGGGGCGTCCTGGGGGCGCTGGTGTCGCCGGCGCTCGGCGGATTCCTGGATCGCAACGGCGCGCGCACGGTGCTGTGCGTGGCCGTGCTGCTGACGGGCATTCCGGTGCTGTTGCTGTCGTTCACCCAGTCGCTCGCGTTCTTTTTCCTCTTCTACTGCACCGCGCGCATGAGCTTCGCCGGGCCCTACGAGCTCGGCATCTACGGCTCGGTCGTCAACTGGTTCGTGCGCCGGCGCGCCTTCGCCACCTCGATCGTGACGCTGGCGCACATGTGCGGGCTGGCGGCGATCCCGCTGATCGCGCATTTCGTGATGCAGGCGGCCGGCTGGCGCGCGGCCTGGGTGGTAATCGGGGTGACCGTGCTGGCGGTCGGCCTCGTGCCGACGTGGCTGCTGCTCGTGCGCCGGCCGGAGGATCTCGGCTTGCGCCCGGACGGGGAGCGCGCGCCGGACGTGCAGGCGTCCGCAACGTCGTTTTCCGAAGAGCCCACGTATTCCCGACGCGAGGCGCTGCGCACGCCGGCGTTCTGGCTGCTGTCGCTGTTCACCCTGCTCGTCCTCCCGGTGCAGGCCGGGATCAGCCTGCACCAGGCGCCGCTGCTCCTCGAGCGCGGCCTCGACCCGACCGTCGCGGCGACGGCGGTGAGCACCTTTGCGCTGCTCTCGGCGGCGGCCGCTTTCGCCTATGGCTTCTGGCCGCGGCGCGTGCCGCAGCGCTTTGCGCTCGCGCTGGTGGGCGCGACGCTCGGCGCGAGCGTCGTGCTGATGGAGAACGTGGCGGCTGCGCCCCTGGCCTACGGCGCCGCGGCGCTGTTCGGCCTCGGCATCGGCGGGCTGTTCACCATCCTGCCGATCGCCTGGGCGGATTACTTCGGCCGGCAGAGCTACGGCGCGATCCGCGGCGTCGCGCTCACGATCCAGGTCGTCGCGCAGGCCGCGGGGCCGCTGCTCTCGGGGGCGCTGCGCGACTGGACGGGGAGCTACACGGCGTCGCTCATCACCTTCGCGGTGCTGGCGTTTGCCGGGAGCGCGGCGGCGCTGTTGGCGGCGCCGCCGACGAGGAAGGAAAGCTAGGCCGCGCGATCGGGATCGATGGCTCGGGCCCGGGCGTCGTCGAGGGTCTTGGCGACGATCCGCAAACACTCGTCGTACGAAGGACGGAACTCCAGCGTATCGAGCCCGGCAAACGCCGTGCGCAGCGCTTTCTCTCCCGAGGAGATGCGCTCCCGGATGGCCGCACGCTGCTGACGCAGGATCGGGGATAGGGCGTCGATCGCGGCCGGATCCCGGGTCGAGACGAGCGCGAGATCGAAGAGGTCCCGCGCCGTGAACGCCCGTGCCCGGTACAGCACCTTCCAGGCGTTCAGGCGGTCCGCAGTCACGTCCCCGGCCTGGTGCGTACGCCCACCTCGGCGGCAATCTTCTTCAAGTTCGCCGCGACCTGGCCCGGTGTCGCCCAACGACCCACCTGCGCGACCAGCCCGCGCAGCAATTCCGCAGGAGCCTCCTCCAGCAAAACCGCGAAGTGCGCGCGCCTGCCCGGGGTCGGTTTGCCTGTGAGCAGCGCCTTCACCAGCTCGTCCGGCGAAAGCGCTGCACGCAGGCTGACGCTGGCGCTGGTACAGGCCATGCCGATGAAGTCGCGCGCGACGTCAAAGCGGGCTTCGGGTTCACGCACTGCCGCACTCGCCGGCGTCACCAGGAGGCGCAGCCCCAGCACGTCCAGCACGTCCAGCACCTTGTCGGTGCGCAGCGTGTCCTTCCCGGATTCCAGCTCGTAGAGGAACTTCAGCCCCACCCGGGCGCGCGCGGCGAGCCGCGCCTGCGTCAACCCGGCCGCCTCGCGCGCGGCGCGCACGGCGTCGGCGAGCTGCCTGTTGGTGCGCCAGACGAGGGTGGGCATGGATCCTTCCGATCGGAAGGAGTGTGCGGACTGCGGCGTTCGGTGTCAAGCCGCGGCATTCGGCTGCAGCTGCCGGCTGAGGCGGAATACCAGGTGCACTGCCCGGCGGTCCCGTTGTAGTGTTGAGGATGGAAGAGGGCAGTTCCTCCTGAAAGGACGCTTATGTCGACCGTGGCGCAGATACTGAAGTCGAAATCGAATCAGAGCGTGCACACGATAGCGCCCACGGCGTCGGTGTTCGACGCGGTCAAGCTGATGGCCGAGAAGAACATCGGCGCGGTGCTGGTGGGCGAGGGCGGCAAGGTCGCCGGCATCTTCACCGAGCGCGACTACGCGCGCAAGATCGTGCTCATGTCGAAGTCCTCCAAGGACACGCCGGTGCGCGAGTGCATGACGGCCGAAGTCATGTTCGTGCGCCCCGAGCAGACGAGCGAGGAGTGCATGGCGCTGATGACCGAGAACCGGGTGCGCCACCTGCCGGTGATGGACCAGGGCAAGCTCCTCGGGCTGGTGTCGATCGGCGACCTGGTGAAGGACGTGATCTCCGAGCAGAAGTTCATGATCGAGCAGCTCGAGCAGTACATCGCGCGCTAGCGCGATAGTGCAGGTCCGGCTGGACGCGGGAGACACCCCGGCGACCGCGTTTGAGCTTCGTCAACCCGTTCCTGCCCGGGGCGCGCTAGCCTTGTAAGGCGTATGAACGGTCCCGTATTCGCCGGCATCCTGGCGCTGCCGTGGTGGGGCTACGTGCTCGCGGCACTGCTGCTCACGCACGTCACGATCGTTGCGGTGACGATCTTCCTGCACCGCGCCCAGGCGCACCGCGCGCTCGACCTGCATCCGGCCGTGAGCCACTTCTTCCGCTTCTGGCTGTGGCTGACGACGGGAATGGTGACGCGCGAATGGGTCGCCGTGCACCGCAAGCATCACGCCAAGTGCGATACGCCCGACGATCCGCACAGCCCGCGCGTCTACGGCATCGCGCGCGTGCTGTTCGGGGGCGTGTTCCTGTACGTGAAGGCGGCGCGCGATCCGCATGCCCTCGAGCGCTACGGCCAGGGCACGCCGCACGACTGGCTGGAGCGCAACCTCTACTCGAAGTACCAGAGCCTCGGCCTCATCCTGATGGGCGTGATCGACGTCCTCGTGTTCGGCATCGTGCCGGGGGCGTTGATCGTGGCGGTGCAGATCCTGTGGATTCCGTTCTGGGCCGCGGGCGTCATCAACGGCGTGGGTCACTTCTGGGGCTATCGCCACTGGTCGACGCCCGACTGGAGCACCAACATCGCGCCGTGGG
>JAOUGZ010000024.1 GCA_029865405.1 Betaproteobacteria bacterium | reverse complement strand
TTCCGCGGTACCCCAGGATCGGGATGCCGAAGGCCCAGGACGGCAGCAGCGCGTCGAACAGTCCGCCCGCCCAGGCCCAGTCCGCGGGCGACCAGAAGATGTCCCCGGGCTGCGGGAAGAAGTCGTGCGAGTGCACGAAGCCGCTCAGGTTGCCGATGAGCAGGCGGTGGGCCTCGTAGGCACCCTTGGGCGCCCCTGTGGTGCCGCTGGTGTAGATGACGACCGCCGGGTCGTCCGCCGAGGTGTCCACGCGGGTGAAACGGCTGCCCGCCTTTTCCAGCAGCGCTTCCCAGGCGTGCACGCCCGCTTCGCGCGCGCCGCCCACGCCGATCACGTGGCGCAGCTCGGGCAGCCGGCCGCAGATCTGCCACAGGTTGGCGAGGGTCGTCGGCTCCACGATCGCCACGCTCGCCGCCGCGTGCTGCATGCGGTACTCCAGCGCGTCCGGTCCGAAGAGATGGCTGAGCGGCAGCGCCACCGCCCCCATCTGGAAAATCGCCATGTATGCGATGGCGGACTCCGGGCGTTGCGGCAGGAGCAGCGCGACGCGATCGCCGCGCTTCACCCCCAGGGCCGCCAGCGCGTTGGACAGCCGGTTCGCCTCGCGCTGGATGTCCCAGAAGGTGTAGGCCGCCGTCGCGCCGGACTCGTCCTCCCAGTACAGCGCGAAGCGCGAGCGGTCCGCGGCCCATTGCCCGCAGCAGGCCTGGGCGATGTTGTAGCGCGGCGGAACGTTCCAGCGGAACTTCGCGTACAGCTCGTCGTACCGGTCGGGCATCGCGGGCATTCTATACTTCGCCCATGACGACCCGGGCCCTCGTGTTCGATGCCTACGGCACGCTCTACGACGTGCATGCCGTGATCCGCCGCTGCGACGCGTTCTGGCCCGGCAAAGGCGCGGCGCTGTCGCAGCTTTGGCGCCAGAAGCAGCTCGAGTACACCTGGCAGCGCAGCCTCATGCGCCGCTACATCCCGTTCTCGCAGATCACGCGCGATGCGCTCGCCTATGCCTGCGAGGCGCTCAAGCTTGCCGTGGATGCGTCGCGAACCGAGGCGCTGATGCAGGAATACCAGCAACTCGCCGCTTACCCCGACGTGCCGGGCGCCCTGGAAAAGCTGAAGGTCAAGAAGGCGATCCTCACCAACGGCTCGCCCGACATGATCGAGCCGCTGGTGAAGCATTCGGGGCTGAAGTTCGACGCCGTGCTGAGCGTGGACGCCGTCAAGCAGTTCAAGCCCGTGCCCGAGGTCTACCAGCTCGCCGTCGACCGCCTGGGCGTGGCGAAGGAGCGCATCGGCTTCGTCTCCTCGAACTGCTGGGACGCGCTCGGCGCGAAGTCCTTCGGCTTCAACGTCTACTGGATCAACCGCACCGGCGCGCCGGTGGACCGGCTCGGTTTCCAGCCCGACGCGCGGCTCGGCTCGCTCGGAGACCTGCCTGAAGTTCTGCGCTAATTGCGGCGCCCCGGTCGCGCGCCGGGTGCCGCCCGGCGATTCGCTGCCGCGCTACGTCTGCGACGCGTGCGGCGAGATCCACTACCAGAACCCGAAGCTCGTGGTCGGCGCGCTCGCCGAGCACGAAGGGCGCGTGCTGCTCTGCCGCCGCGCCATCGAGCCGCGCTACGGCTACTGGACGCTGCCCGCGGGCTTCATGGAAAACGACGAGACCGCGGCCGAGGGCGCGCTGCGCGAGACGCTGGAGGAGGCCGGCGCGCGCATCGCGCTCGATGCGCCCTTCAGCATGATCTCGGTGCCTCGGGTCAACCAGGTGCACCTGTTCTACCGGGCGCGCATCCTGGATCTCGAGTTCAAGCCAGGCGAGGAGAGCCTGGAGGTGGCCCTGGTGGAGGAGGCCCGCATTCCCTGGAAGGACATCGCCTTTCGCACCGTCGGCCTGACGCTGCGGCACTGGTTCGCCGATCGGGCGCGGGGGACCTTCGGCTTTCACGCCGAGGACCTGCCGCTCCGCTAGAATCCGCAGCAAAAGGGGGAGGACCCATGAAAAGAACGCTGCTGCTTGCCTTGCTCGCCTTCGCGCCGCTCGCCGCGGCCGCGGACGCCAAGCTCGACCCCGCCAACACCGCCTGGATGATCACGGCCTCGGTTCTGGTGCTGTTCATGACGCTGCCCGGCCTCGCCCTGTTCTACGCCGGCCTGGTGCGCTCGAAAAACGTGCTCTCGGTGCTCATGCAGTGCTTCGCCATCGCCTGCACCGCGACGCTGGTCTGGGTGGTGGCGGGCTACAGCCTCGCTTTCGGCGACGGCGGCGCGGCCAACGCCTGGATCGGTGGGCTGGACAAGGCGTTCCTGCTCGGCGTGGACTCGAAGGCGCTCTCGGGCTCGATCCCGGAAACCGTGTTCGCGATGTTCCAGCTCACCTTTGCCATCATCACCCCGGCGCTGGTGGTCGGCGCCTATGCCGAGCGCGTGCGCTTCGGCGGCATGCTGCTGTTCAGCATGCTGTGGCTGATCTTCGTCTACGTGCCAATCGCGCACTGGGTGTGGGGCGGGGGCTGGCTGCAGCAGATGGGCGTGATGGATTTCGCCGGCGGCCTGGTGGTGCACCTGAACGCCGGCCTCGCGGCGCTGGTGTGCGCCCTGTTCCTCGGTGTGCGCAGGGGTTTTCCGGACACCGCCATGCCGCCGCACAACATGACCATGGCGGTCACGGGCGCGTGCCTGCTGTGGGTGGGCTGGTTCGGCTTCAACGCCGGCAGCGCGCTCGCCGCGGACGGCACGGCGGGCATGGCCATGCTGGTGACGCATATCGGCGCGGCGACCGGCTCGCTCGCCTGGCTGGCGTGCGAAACCTGGCGTTACGGCAAGCCCTCCGTGCTCGGCATCGTCACCGGGATGGTGGCGGGCCTGGGCACCATCACGCCGGCCTCGGGTTTCGTCGGGCCGCTGGGCGCGCTCGCCATCGGCGCGGCCGCCGGGGTCGTGTGCTTCACCGCCACCAGCACCATGAAGCGCTCGCTCGGCGTGGATGACTCGCTCGACGTGTTCCCGGTGCACGGCGTGGGCGGCATCCTGGGGACCCTCCTCACCGGGGTGTTCGTCGCCTCGGCATTCGGCGGCATCGGCCTGCCCGAAGGCCGGTCGATGGGCGGCCAGCTCGGCGTGCAGTTCGTCGGCGTGCTCGCCGTGGCGGCCTGGTGCGGCGTCGTCACCTGGATCCTGCTGAAGGTCACGGACGCGGTGGCGGGCCTGCGGGTGGGCAGCGACGAGGAGACCGAGGGCCTGGACACCGTGCTGCACAACGAGAAAGGCTACAACCTGTAGCGTTAGAATCCGGCGCATGGAGCGCCGCGAGTTCATCAGGTTCTGCGCCGCCTCGGCCGCGGCGGCGGGCACGCCCGCGGTATCGGCGGACGCGCGGCCGCACCTTTATCAGCGCGTCAAGCTGGTGGGCGAGGACGGCGCGCCGCTGCGCGCGCGCGACCTGCCGGCGAACCGCAACCTGATCTTCCACTACCCGTACGCGGCGACGCCCTGCTTCCTGCTCAACCTCGGCCGCCCGGTGCAGGCCGCGGCGCAGCTGAAGACGGTGGACGACAAGCCCTACGAATGGCGCGGCGGCGTGGGCGCCGGGCGCGCGATCGTCGCCTATTCGGCCATCTGCGCGCACAAGCTCACCTACCCCACGCGCGACATCAGCTTCATCAGCTTTCGCGCCGAGAAGACGATCGGCAACAAGTTCTCGCGCGTCATCCACTGCTGCTCCGAGCACAGCCAGTACGATCCGGCCGCGGGCGGCCGCGTGCTCGCCGGGCCCGCGCCGCAGCCGCTCGCCGCCATCCTGCTGGAGCACGACGAACGGACGGACACGCTCTACGCCGTGGGCACGCTCGGCGGCGAGATGTTCGAGGCGTTCTTCGAGAAATTCGCGTTCCGGCTGCAGCTGGAGAACGGCGGCGCCGCGCGCCGCGCCGTGAACGGCGTTTCGCCTGTCACCCCGCTGGAGCGCTACTGCAAGCAGCAGGTGAAGTGCTGAAATGGCTGGGCGCCGGCGAACCCTTCCCGCCGGTGCAAAGCGCGCTGCGGGATCCGGCCGGGCTGCTGTGCGCCGGGGGCGACCTGTCCGCGGCGCGCCTGCTCGACGCCTACCGCCAGGGCATCTTTCCGTGGTATTCGGGCGACGAGCCGATCCTGTGGTGGTCCCCCGATCCGCGCATGGTGCTGTACTGCGCCGAACTCAAGGTGAGCCGCTCGCTGGCGAAGAGCCAGCGCAACAAGGGCTACGAGGTGCGCATCGACACCGCGTTCCGCGAGGTGCTCGCGGGCTGCGCCGGGCCGCGCGCCGACGGCGGCGGCACCTGGCTGAGCGAGGACATGCGCATCGCCTATGCGCGGCTGCACCGCGCCGGCCACGCGCACTCGGTCGAGACCTGGCGCGACGGCGAGCTGGTGGGGGGGCTGTACGGCGTGGCGCTCGGGCGCATGTTCTACGGCGAATCGATGTTCTCGCGTGCCACCGACGCGTCCAAGGTGGCGCTGGTCGCCCTGGTGGCGGAATTGCGCCGGCGTGGCTTTCCGCTCATCGACTGCCAGGTGCGCACGCCGCTCCTCGCCGCGCTCGGCGCGCGCGAGATCCCGCGCCGGGCGTTTTTGCGCGAACTGGCGGCATTGGTACACTACGACGAGCCTCCTGGGAAATGGACGCGAACGACGGAGCCCGATGTCCCGGCTGAATGACCTGCCGCACGCGGTACTGCAGTTCTACGTCACCGCGCCGTATCCCTGCAGCTACCTGCCCGACCGCATGGCGCGCTCGCAGGTGGCGACGCCCTCGCACCTGATCACCACCGACCTGTACGGCGACCTGGTGAAGTCGGGCTTTCGCCGCAGCGGCATCTTCACCTACCGCCCGCACTGCGACAGCTGCCGCGCCTGCGTGCCGGTGCGCATCCCGGCGGCCGAGTTCGTCGCCAGCCGCTCGCAGCGCCGCGCCCTGAAAGAGCACGCCGCGCTCACCGCGCAGGTGCAGCCGCTGAAATTCCGCCTGGAGCACTATGCGCTCTACCTGCGCTACCAGGCGAAGCGCCATTCGGGCGGCGGCATGGACAACGACAGCCGCGACCAGTACTCGCACTTCCTGCTGCAGAGCCGCGTCGACACGCGCCTCGTGGAGTTTCGCGACCAGGGCCAGCTGGTCATGGTGTCGATCGTCGATTACCTGCCCGACGGCCTGTCCTCGGTCTACACCTTCTTCGATCCCGAGCGCCGCGGCGCCAGCTACGGCACCTACAACGTCCTCTGGCAGATCGAGGCCTGCCGCGCGCTCGGCCTGCCCTACCTCTACCTCGGCTACTGGATCCGCGAGAGCCCGAAGATGGCCTACAAGTCGCGCTTCATGCCGATCGAGGGATTCTCCGGCGGCGGCTGGCGGCGACTGAGCGAAGCGGATCTCGCGCGCATGCGTTTCTGAAATGCTCTATGCGCTGGCGCGGCCCCTGCTGTTCTGCCTCGACCCGGAGCGTGCCCACGCGCTGACGCTCGGGCTCGCCGACGCGCCGCTGCGGCTCGGGCTGCTGCGCGTCGCGCGCGCGCCGGGCGCGCCGGTCCAGGCCATGGGCCTCGAGTTCCCCAACGCGGTCGGCCTGGCCGCGGGCCTGGACAAGAACGCCGAGCACGTCGATGCGCTCGCGCGCCTGGGCTTCGGCTTCATCGAGGTGGGCACGGTGACGCCGCGCCCTCAGCCCGGCAACCCGCGCCCGCGCCTGTTCCGGCTGCAAAGTGCCCAGGCGCTCATCAACCGCATGGGGTTCAACAACGTCGGCGTGGACGCGTTTCTCGAGAACCTCAGGCGCGCGAGCTGGCGCGGCATCCTCGGCATCAACATCGGCAAGAACGCCGATACGCCGATGGAGCGCGCGGCGGACGATTACGCCACCTGCTTCGAGCGCGTGTACGCGCGCGCCGGCTACGTCACGGTCAACGTTTCCTCGCCCAACACGAAGAACCTGCGCGACCTGCAGGAGAACCGCCAGCTCGACGCACTGCTGGCGCGCATCGCCGGGCTGCGTGAGGGCCTGGCGCAGCGCCACGGCCGCCGCGTGCCGCTCGCGCTGAAGGTGGCCCCGGATCTGGCGCCCGCGCAGGTGCAGGCCATTGCCGACGCGGTGCGCCGGCACGGCGTGGATGCCGTCATCGCCACCAATACCTCGGTCTCGCGCGACGGCGTCGCCGGCCTGCGGCACGCGGACGAGGCCGGCGGGCTGTCCGGCGCACCGATCCGCGCCCGCGCCACGGCCACCCTCGCCGCGTTCGCGGCCGCGCTCAAGGGCGAGGCATCGCTGATTGGCGTGGGTGGCATCCTGCGCGGAGAGCACGCGGCCGGGAAGCTCGAAGCCGGCGCGTCGCTGGTGCAGCTGTACACGGGCCTCATCTACCGCGGCCCGGACCTGGTGGCGGAATGCATATCGGCCTGCCGAAAGAAATCAAGGACGGCGAGTACCGCGTCGCGCTGACGCCCGCGGGCGTCGAGGCGCTGGCGCGCGCCGGCCACACGGTGTCGGTCGAGCCGGGCGCGGGCGTCGAGTGCGGCTTCGCCGACCACGACTACGCGCAGGCCGGCGCGCGCCTGGCCGACCCGTGGGCGGCGACGATGCTCGTCAAGGTGAAGGAGCTGCAGCCCGCCGAGCGGGCGAAGCCCCGCGCCGAGCAGACGATCTTCTGCTTCCAGCACTTCGCCCCCGACGCGGCGCTGCTCGACGCCGCGCTCGCTTCCGGCGCGACCTTCATCGCCTTCGAGACGGTGGGCGAAGCCGGCGGCCGCCTGCCGATCCTCAAGCCCATGTCGAGGATCGCGGGACGCCTCGCCCTCCAGGTCGGCGCCTGGTGCCTGCAGAAGCACAACGGCGGCAGCGGCGTGCTGCTGCCGGGCGTCGAGGGCGTGGCCCCGGGCAAGGTCGTGATCCTCGGCGCCGGCAGCGTCGGCGCGAACGCGCTCGCCATCGCGCACGGCATCGGCGCGGCGGTCCGCGTGTACGCGCGCAGCGAGCAGCGTTTCGCCGCGCTGCAGGCGCGTTACCCGGGCGCCCGGTTCTCGATTTCGGCGCCGGAGGTGGCGGACGCCGACCTCGTGGTCGGCGCCGTGCTCGTCCCGGGCAGCCTGTCGCCCAAGCTCCTCACGCGCACGATGCTGCGCGCCATGCGGCCGGGCTCGGCGCTCGTCGACGTCGGCATCGACCAGGGCGGCATCGCCGAGACCTCGCGCCCGACCAAGCACAGCGCGCCGATCTTCGTCGAGGAAGGCGTGGTGCACTACTGCGTGCCGAACATGCCGGCGGCGTGCGCGCGCACCGCGAGCCTCGCGCTCGAGCACGCGCTGCTGCCCTACGCGCTCAAGCTCGCCGCGGGCGATATCGACGCCGACCTGCGGTCCGGCGTGCAGGTGCGGGCGGGCAAGGTCGTGCACGCGCAGCTCGCGCGCGACACCGGCCGATGAAGCGCGCCACCGTCGCCCTGATCGACGAAGCGCGCTGCATCGGCTGCGCGCGCTGCATCGACGCCTGCCCGGTGGATGCCATCGTCGGCGCGAGCGGCTTCATGCATACGGTCGTGGCGGAGCTGTGCATCGGCTGCGACCTGTGCCTGCCGCCCTGCCCCGTGGACTGCATCGACGTCGTGCCCGCGCCCGTCCCGTGGACGGCGGCCGACGCGCGCGCCGCAAAGCAGCGCGCCGCGGCGCGCAAGCGCCGTCTCGCGCGTCAGGCCCAGGTACCGCAGAGCGACGCAAGGCGGCGGCGCGCCGTCCTCGCGGCGGTGCTGGCGCGGCGCCGGTGACGCCCGCCAAGCGTCACGAGCTGTTCCGGCGGCTGCAGGCAGCCAATCCGGAGCCCAGAAGCGAGCTGCAGTACCGCACGCCCTTCGAGCTGCTGGTGGCCGTGGTGCTCTCGGCGCAGGCTACCGACAAGTCGGTGAACCTGGCCACGCCGCGGCTGTTCGCGGCCGCCCCCACCCCGCAAGCGATGGCGGCGCTCGGCGAGACACGCGTGGCGGAGCTGATCCGCACCATCGGCCTTTACCGCACCAAGGCGAAGAACGTGGTCGCGCTGTCAAAGCTGCTGGTCGAGCGCCACGGCGGCGAGGTGCCCCGGTCGCGCGAGGCGCTGCAGGCCCTGCCGGGCGTCGGACGCAAGACCGCGAACGTGGTCCTGAACGTGGCCTTCGGCGAGCCGACCATCGCCGTGGATACGCACATCTTTCGCGTCGCCAACCGCACGGGACTCGCGCCCGGAAAAGATCCCGACGAGGTCGAAACGAAGCTGCTCAGGGCGACGCCGCCCGAGTTCCTGCGCCACGCGCACCACTGGCTGATCCTGCACGGGCGTTATGTGTGCGTCGCGCGCGCGCCGCACTGCGCACGGTGCGCGCTGCGCGACCTGTGCGCCTTCAAGGGCAAGACCGGCTAGCGCTGGTAGTGCAGTCCCGACGGCTGGCTGGCGAACCATGCCGCCAGGTCTTCGATGTCCCGCGCGCTGAGCGCGGCGGCGAAGCCTTTCATGATGGCGTTGCTGCGCTTGCCCGACTTGTAGTCCTGCAGGGCCTTCACCAGGTAATCGTAGTGCTGCCCGGCGAGGATCGGGTTCTCGGGCGCCGTCGGTTGGGCGCCGGACGGGCCGTGGCAGGCGGCGCACACCTGCGACGCCTTCTGCTTGCCGGCCTCGGCATTGCCGCTCGCCTGCGCGATGCCGGCCAGCGCGAGGGCGACCGCGACGAACACGAGCCGGGTCATTTTGCGCCTCCGTAGTAGGCGGCGATCTCGGCGATGTCCGCGTCGCTCAGACTGGCGGCGATGCCGCGCATCGACGGGTGCCAGCGCTCGCCCGCGCGATAGGCCTTGAGCGCGCTGGCGAGGTAGGCGGGATTCTGCCCGCCGATCTTGGGCACGTGATAGACCACGGGATAGGCGGTCTTGTACCCGGGGATGCCGTGGCAGCCGATGCACATCGACACCTTGTCGTGCGTCGGGGTTGCCGCGGGCTGCTGCGCCGCCGCGGCGCCGCTCAACGCGGCGAGCGAAACGGCAAGAGCGATGCGAGCGAGCATGTTGTCGGGTTGAGGGAGGTGAAAAAGACCGGGCGATTATAATGCGATTTTCGCCAAGGGACCGCAATGCGCTTCTCCGGATCCGACGAATACGTCTCCACCGAGGACCTCACGCTCGCGGTCAACGCGGCGATCACGCTGCAGCGGCCGCTCCTGGTGAAGGGCGAGCCCGGCACCGGCAAGACGATGCTCGCGGTGCAGGTGGCGAAGGCGCTCGGCGTGCCGCTGCTCGAGTGGCACATCAAGTCCACCACCAAGGCGCAGCAGGGCCTGTACGAGTACGACGCGGTCAGCCGCCTGCGCGACTCGCAGCTCGGCGACGAGCGCGTGCACGACATCCACAACTACATCGTCAAGGGCATGCTGTGGCAGGCGTTCTCGGCGGACAAGCCCGTGGTGCTGCTGATCGACGAGATCGACAAGGCCGACATCGAGTTCCCGAACGACCTGCTGAGGGAACTGGACCGCATGGAGTTCTACGTCTACGAGACCAAGGAGCTGGTGAAGGCGAAACAGCGCCCGATCGTGTTCATCACCTCGAACAACGAGAAGGAGCTGCCGGACGCGTTCCTGCGCCGGTGCTTTTTCCACTACATCCGCTTCCCCGACAAGGAGACGATGGAGAAGATCGTCGAGGTGCACTTCCCGCGCCTGAAGAAGTCGCTGCTGCGCGAGGCGATGGAGGTGTTCTTCGAGGTGCGCGAAGTGCCCGGGCTGAAGAAGAAGCCCTCGACCTCGGAGCTGCTCGACTGGCTGAAGCTGCTCCTGGCCGAGGACATTCCGCCCGAGGCGCTACGCTCCAACGACCGCAAGACCATCATCCCGCCGCTGCACGGCGCGCTGCTGAAGAACGAGCAGGACGTGCACCTGTTCGAGCGGCTGGTGTTCATGACGCGGGCCAAGGGCGCGTAATTTCGTACGCTGGGCCATGGGCCCACCCTGCGTCGTGCTGCTGTTCACGCCGGCGGCGCGGACTTCATGCCGGCGGGCACGGCTTCACCTTGCGAGCCTTGGCGAGGAACGCGCTGATCTGACCGGCGATCCCCTTGAATTCGTCGAGCTTGCCGTAGTCGGCGACGAAGGTCTCGAGTAGCGCGCGGCCGTCGTTGCGTTCCTGCTCCAGACGCCGGCACTCGCGCGCGGCGGCCTCGCGCGCTTCCTGCTCGGCGCGCAGGCGGGCACGGGCTTCGGCCTCCGCCTTCTCCTTGCGCTCGCGCTCTTCCTGGGCCTTGCGCGCGGCCTCGGCCTCCAGCCGGCGGCGCTCGGCCTCGAGCCGCGCCTGCTCGGCGGCGCGCTGCTGCCGGGCGGCCTCTTCCCGGGCGAGCTGCTCGGCGCGCTCACGCTCGAGGCGCTCGCGCTCGGCGCGCGCCTCGGCTTCCCGCCTTGCGCTGGCCTGCCGCTCTGCCGCCGCCATCCTGGCGCTGCGCTCGGCCTCGGTGATCTCGCGGCACAGCAGGTTGCCGCCGTCGGCGTCGAACGCCTTGGTGCAGTCTTCCTCGCTCACCTTCCGCGACTGATCCAGCGGCGGCGCGTCGGGTCCGTCCCGCGGAACGCTCATGCAGCCGGCCGCGAACACGGCCAGGAGGACGACGGCAATGCGCTTGTTCATGGCTCTCCCTTCAGGATCGGCAGGCGCGCTGTCACGCGATCGATGTTGCCTTCGGTTGATCCGGAATGCAAGCCGCACTCATTCGCGGAACAGCGTGTTGAGCTCCTTCACTCCCGTATCTCCGGATCCGCCAGCCGCGCGAGCTGCGCGAGCGACTCCTGCCAGCCGAGATAGCACTGCTCGGCGGGAATCACGTCGGGCACCCCTTCCTGCACGACCGTCAGTTCAGTCCCGCACGAGACTTTCTTGAAGGTCACGGTCACCTGCATTTCCCCCGGCAGGTTCGCGTCGTCGAACTGGTCCGTGTAGCGGATCAGCTCGTTCGGCTTCATCTCGACGTAGCGCCCGCCGAAAGAGTGGCTCTGCCCGGTGGTGAAGTTGGTGAACGACATCTTGTGCGTGCCGCCCACCCGGGCGTCGATCTGGTGGACCTTGCAGGTGAAGCCGTACGGCGGCAGCCACTTGGCCAGCGCGTCGGCGTCGGTGAAGGCGCGATAGGCCCGCTCGGGGGTAGCTTTGAGTACACGGTGCAGGCGGATGGTGCTGGGCATGGGTCTCTCCTCAGGTTGGTTGGGACATACCTGGTCGAACGGGGCCGCGGCGAATCGACATCCTACTTGTGCAATGATGGGCCGACCCATGGACAACCGCCCCGACGAGACCGAGCCGCGGCTGCGCGAGGACCGGCGCCTGCTGGGGCGCCTGCTCGGCGACGTGGTGCGCGAGCAGGCGGGCGCGGCGACGTTCGACACCGTGGAGCGCATTCGGCAGAGCGCCGTGGGCTTTCACCGCGCGGCGGCGGACCGGGCCGGGCTGGAAGCGCAGCTCGACGCGCTCGACATCGAGCAGACGCTGCACGTGGTGCGCGCCTTCAGCTACTTCTCGATGCTGCTCAACATCGCCGAGGACGCGCACCGCGAGGAGGCCGGCGGCCCGGGGACCTTCGCGCATGCGCTGGAGCGCGTCGCCGAGGCCGGCGTCGGGCGCGAGGCGCTCGCCGCCTGGTTCGCCCGCGCGCGGGTGAGCCCGGTGCTCACCGCGCACCCTACCGAGGTGCAGCGCCAGTCGGTGCTCGACTGCGAGCGCGAGATCGCGCGGCTCATCGCCGAGGCGCCGGGCGCGGCGCGCGACGCGGCGCTCGAGCGCGAGGTCTTGCGCCTGTGGCTCACCTCGATGCTGCGCCTCTCGAAGCTCGAGGTCGCCGACGAGATCGCCAACGGCCTCGCCTACTTCCGCTTGAGCTTCTTCGAGGAGCTGCCGCGCCTGTACGCGCGGCTGGAGGCGGCGCTCGGCGCCGCTCGCCTGCCTTCGTTCCTTTCGATCGGCACCTGGATCGGCGGCGATCGCGACGGCAACCCGAGCGTCGGCGCGGCGACTTTGGAGCTCGCGCTGGCGCAGCAGGCGCGCCTCGCGCTCGGGCATTACCTGCACGAGGTGAACGAGCTCGGCCGCGAGCTCTCCGTCTCCACGCGCATCCGCGCCGCGCCGTCCGTGATCGAGGCGGCGGCGTCCGCCTCGGGCGACGACTCGCCGTATCGGTCCGACGAGCCCTACCGGCGCATCGTCTCGGGCATCTACGCGCGCCTCGCGGCGACGGCGCGTGCGCTCTGCGGATTCGAGGCCGTGCCCGCGCCAAGCGTGGCGCGCCCGGCCTATGCCGGCCCGGCGGAGCTCGACGCGGAGCTCGCGCTCATCGAGCGCGGGCTGGAGGCGCAGGGCGCTGGCCGCCTCGCGGCGGGGAGGCTGCGCGCGCTGCGGCGCAAGGTGGACGTGTTCGGCTTCCACCTCGCGCGCATCGACCTGCGCCAGAGCTCTTCCGAGCACGAGGCGGTAGTTGGCGAGCTGCTTTCTCGCGCTGGGGTGGCCGAGGGCTACGCTTCATTGCAGGAAGAGGCGCGCGTCGCCCTGCTCGCGCGCGAGTTGGCGGGGCCGCGGCTGTTGCGCTCGCCGCACCTGGAGTACTCCCCTTTTGCCGAGTCCGAGTTGGCGGTCGTCGCGGCCGCGGCCTTGGGCCGGCGGCGCCTGGGTGCGAACGCGGTGCCGCACTACGTGATCTCCCATTGCCAGTCGGTGTCCGACCTGCTGGAAGTCGGCGTGCTGCTGCGCGAGGGCGGCTTGCTGCGTCCCGGCGCGCTCGACATGGACATCGTGCCCCTCTTCGAGTCGATCCACGACCTCGAGCGCGGCGGCGAGGTGATCGGCGCGGCGCTCGACCAGCCGTTGTACCGCTCCTGGGTGCGCGCGCGCGGCGACGAGCAGGAGGTCATGCTCGGCTACTCCGACAGCAACAAGGACGGCGGCTACCTCGCCTCCAACTGGGCGCTGTACAAGGCGGCCGCGGCGCTACGCGAGGCTTGCTCGGTTCGCGGCGTGCGCCTGCGCCTCTTTCACGGCCGCGGCGGCACCGTAGGGCGCGGCGGCGGGCCGAGCCACGACGCGATTCTGGCGCAGCCGGCGGGGACCGTGGACGGCGCGCTGCGGCTGACCGAACAAGGCGAGGTCATCGCCAGCAAGTACGCCGATCCGGAGAGCGGGCGGCGCAACCTCGAGATCCTGGCTGCCGCCACCCTGGAGGCGAGCCTCGGGCCGCGCGCGCCGCATCCGAACCGGGAGCGGCACCTGGAGATCATGGAGTCGCTGGCGGGGCACGCGCTGCGCGCCTATCGCTCGCTGGTGCGCGAGACGCCGGGGTTCATCCAGTACTTCCGCGACTCGACGCCCCTGGCGGAGATCGCCGCCTTGAACATCGGCAGCCGGCCCGCGTCGCGGCGCGCGACCGAGAAGTTGGAGGATTTGCGGGCGATTCCCTGGGTGTTCAGCTGGAGCCAGTGCCGGCTGATGCTGCCCGGGTGGTACGGATTCGGCTCCGCCGTCGAGGCGTGGCTGGCTGCGAAAAGCGGCTCCCTGGAGGAGCTGCGCGAGATGCAGCGCGGCTGGCCGTTCTGGCGGTCGGTGCTATCGAACATGGACATGGTGATGGCGAAGTCGGACCTGGGAATCGCTTCGCGGTATGCCGAGTTGGTGCCGGATGCGAAGTTGCGTAAAGAGGTGTTCGGGAGAATTTCCGAGGAGTGGCAGCGGACGCGGCGGTATCTGCTGGAGATCACCGGGCAAGAGGATTTTCTTGGCGACAATCCGGCGCTGGCGCGGTCGATACGGAATCGCTTTCCGTATCTCGATCCGTTGAACCACCTGCAGGTGGAGTTGCTGCGGCGCTATCGGGCGGGGGATACCGATGAGCGGACGCGGCGGGCGATACACCTGACCATTAACGGGGTGGCGGCGGGGTTGAGGAATAGCGGGTAGCGTCCTCACTATCGCACGAGACATGCGTGTCTTCGACCCAAGATTAATAGCGAGCAGGCGCATCATTCGATGCGGACAAACACACCAAATCACTCGACACGGCGCCACCTGAACCGGCCGTTATGCGAGTTGGCTGCACGAGTTACGGAACTCAACTCTGCAACAGATCTCCGGAAGTCTGATTACGCATGATTGTAGAAGGGCAAATTGAGACTCTGAAGAATCTGAAAGAGGCCTTACGAAGAAGCGGCGTCACTAGATTCAAATCCGTTGGCGACATACGTAGCTTCTTGAGGGACTTTGAGACTGAAAAGGAGCAACTTCCAAGTCGCATCGAGCGCGAACTAGAGACAGAACTTCGCGATATGCAGTCGACCCTTGCAAGCCATCAACAGGCTTATGCTGAATGGAGGGCGAGAGTCCGACATGAGCTCGAACAACAGATACTCGCACTCCATGCTGGAATCGCACAGGCAAGCGAAAGAAGCAGCAAGAACCTTATCTACAAAGTCATCGCCTTCTTCAAGATCTCGTCCCTATCCCGAAGGGCGTCTCGCCTCGAACGCAACCTTGAGAGAACAATCAAGAGTAGGACAGATAGCGCCAGAACGACAATAGCTAGACTTGAGGTTGATTTCGAGAATCTTCTCAAGAACAAGGAGAAGCTATTTTCACAGCGTTGCGAGAGATCCCTTCGGGAGTTGAACCATACGAAAGAGG